>JBOFCM010000184.1:0-1173 GCA_051646055.1 Fusobacteriaceae bacterium | reverse complement strand
CTAATAGTTCCACTTGTACCATAGATAAATCTCTCTTCTATCTTATTCCAAGTTGTTCCTGGATAAATAGTTGCAGGGTGATCTACGACATCTAAAAAAGCTAACCAGCCAACAGGAATTGGACAGAAATTTTGAAATTTCTGGTTAATTTCTTGTTTGGTAAAAAAGTTATCTCCATTAACTTCTCCAGGTGGCCCTTGCGGACCTTGAACCCCTTGTTCTCCTCTTTCTCCTCGGATTCCTTGAATTCCCTGTTCTCCTCTTTCCCCTCGGATTCCTTGAATCCCTTGAACCCCTTGTTCTCCTCTTTCTCCTCGGATTCCTTGAATTCCCTGTTCTCCTCTTTCCCCTCGGATTCCTTGAATCCCTTGAATTCCCTGTTCTCCTCTTTCCCCTTTTTCTCCTTTTAAATTTACAAAGGAATATTCACTTTGGTTTTCTACCTTTACTCCTAGTTCGGTCCCTCTCCAGAGGTATTGGATTCCATATCCTCTATAAGCTTCGAAAAAATCATTAAGTTCTCCTTCGTTTCCTTCGTTTTGCCATAGTCCATAGGCACTTTCTCCATCTAGAATATTCACAGGATAACTGGAACCATCTGTTAAATTAATCATTATTTTATTTGTTAAACCTTCTTTTTCATGGGTAATATTATTAATCCCAACTCCAGTTACTCCTGTAAGCCCTATTGGGCCTTGAATACCTTGTTCTCCTTTTTCAATAGTAAACTCTCCAATATTTTTACTATCTTCTCTTATAATATTATAAACTTTATCTCCATTTGGAAGTCTTTCTTTAAATCGTACTTCTAAAATTGACAATCCAGGAGGACCAGTTACAATTCCGCCCTTTACTGAAAGTTCCATTTTACCTGTACTCATTATGCCACCCTCTCCCATATATATTTTGTAATATATTTAGGTAGAATACTTAAATCCTCATTTCCACCAACTTTATTTGTTTTTAATCTCCATAACATTCCACCTTTTCCACTTTTAAATTGCTCACCAGCTTGTTGTATTGATGGAGAAAAACCCCATCTGGTATCGGTTAACCCTCCAACGTCATGGTCATGCTTAGGCATTTGATTTAATGATAATTTTGTTTTGTAAACTCCACCAGTTTTATTAATAGTTTTAAATAAATCATCACTATCAACAACAGGATGAATAA
>JBOFCM010000183.1:0-5298 GCA_051646055.1 Fusobacteriaceae bacterium | reverse complement strand
TCTGAAACCATTCTTATATCCTCAAGCTTAATAAAATTATCTTTACCAAAAGGATAATCTACTCCTATCTGACCCATAAAAGAGTTGAAAAATATAATTCCTTCTTCAGATGAAGATGTTGAAAAATTTAAAATTATTTTATTGTTTTCTAGTTCAATTTCTTTATTTAAAAATTTTATTTTTCCGAGATATACTCCCCAAGTGTAATTTTTTATAATAGAATCTTTTGAGAAATATTTTTCTAGATATGATTTATTATTGCTCTCTAAACAATATTTGAAAAAAGAAACCACAGAACTTCTATAATCTTTTGGAATGGTCCTAGAATTTAGGTTAAACGTTAGCTTAAGTCTCACTTTTTCTCCTTTTTTGCATTTTATTATCAATATTATTGTATCTTATAAAAACTTTTTTTACAATAGTGAAACACTAATGTTTTTTTGTGTAGGGGTATTACATTATAATTCTCTTAAGAAACACCGATTTCAGGGTTTTTCTACATCGTTCCTATTTCATAAATAAAAAAAAAGAGCTTCCATCTCTGGAAACCCTTATTTTCATTGGTTTTCTTTAACCTCGTAAAATCGATTTTAACGAACTACCCCTATATAGTACAAGCTTTTGATGTCGGAATGCATTATAGGGCATTTTACGAGGTCATATCTATTTTCTTATAAAAAACAGCTTTCCCTCCCCTGACATATCTTCACAATAGCTATATCCCAATTCATGGAAGCTCTTTAGCTTCTCTACCTCTTCCATCCTGTTTTTCACCATAAAATCCAGAAGCTTTCCTCTCATCTTCTTCGCTTCAGTACTCCCATTTTTAACCTTTTCTCCTTCAACCTGTCGGAACTCTACATCTACCATATGGTAACGTTTTCTCTCCAGCATCTTAGAAAATTCTCCAGAGGCAAGATTTATAATTGTTTCTCCCTCTTGGAAAATTTCAGCTATATCATCTTTCCAATAGCTGTAGAGGGAAAATTCTCCAATTTTCATAGTCATATCCAATCTGTACTCTCTGATAAGAGTTTTCGGGGATATTGCCCCATAGAGAGCTGATAAGATTCTCAGATGATCCTCCATATATTCGAGACTCTCCTCCGTATAGCTTTCGGGATTTAGATGGCTATAGCTCACTCCGCTGTATAGTTCTATTCCTCTATGGGAAGAGAGAGTTTCAAAATTTTTGTAATTTTGGAAAGTACTTTCCAGCAATCCACCCTTGATTTTCATTATCTGAGCTATCTCATCCCTGGAGAAGCTTTTTAAAATTTCCAGAAGTTTTTCTGTTTTTTCAGAAAAAAACATCTCCTTTTTACCTCTCAAATTTCTGATTTCTCTATATTTCATTCCCTTACTGGGTGAAAAGATTATCTTCATACCTACTCCTTCTATCTATTTTTTAATTTTTTTAGAAATATCTTTAGGATTAAAAATGCCGAAAATAGTATGAGCAGAGCTATACTGTAACTTTTCAGATGAGATAGAATATATTCTCCGAAAAGCTGTATCAGAATCCCCTGGGGAAGATGCCTAAGAGTTCTGCTTATGAGAACATAGAGCATAAAATTTGAAAATTTGATATTGAAAACTCCAGCTGAAAACACATATATCTCGTAGGGAATCGGGGTAAAAGCCGAAGAGATTATGGCTGTTGAGCTATTCTCACTGTAAAGTTTTTCCACTTTTTCCACCATTTTTTTCGGAGCAATCTTCAATAAAATTTTTTTCCCGAATTTTCTGCCTATGTAATATCCCACAGATGAACCTATCAGAGAAAACAGGATTAAGAGAATGGAATAAAGAATGGCTTTTTCCCTATTTAAAAGATATATAGGAATGGAGATAGTATCCACAGGAATAGGGAGAAATATCGCCTCTGACAGAGCCACTACTGCTATCCCTATCCATCCGTAATTAACTAAAATTAAAAATAATTCTTCCATACTCACCCCCTAATTTTTATCTCATTTTTTCAATTGTAACATTAATTTTCAATCTAGAAAAGATTTTTAAAAAAGGTATCTCATTTTCAGATTGTCAACCTAGAATTTTTTAATAGGTTGACATTGTCGACCTCATCTGATATTATATTGTCTACCAATAAAATTATGAACTGGAGAAGTGAAAATGAAAAAAATTATAAATGATATATTTGAAAAAATTATAGACGGGAAAGGAGATATGGATTTTGAGGAAGCCATGCTTCTTACGGAGTATGATTTTGAAAAAGATAGGGATTCGTTGAATTTTCTTTTTCAAAAGGCTGATGAGATAAGGGGAAAATTTCATGGAAAAAAATTTGATCTCTGTACTATTGTGAATGCCAAATCAGGAAACTGCTCTGAAGATTGCAGATACTGTGCCCAATCTTCCCACTACAATACGGGCTCTCCCATCCATGAACTTATGGATAGCCAGGAGATTCTGGAACTTGCCCAAAACATTGAGAAAAAATCTGTGGATAAATTTTCTCTTGTTACAAGCGGAAAAGGCCTAAGCAATGAGGAGGAAAGAGATAAATTAGAAAAAATTTATCGAGTTCTTAAAAAAATAACTTCCCTTCATCTCTGTGCATCTCACGGAATAATAGATTATGAAACTGCTGAAATTTTAAAAAGTTCAGGAGTAGAAACATACCATCACAATCTAGAAACCTCAAGAACTTTTTATGGAGAAATCTGTACAACCCACCAATACCAGGAGAGAGTTGAGACCTGCCAAAATGCCCGAAGAGCAGGAATGAAAATCTGTTCCGGTGGAATTTTCGGACTGGGAGAGAGCAGAAGAGACAGAATAGAGATGGCATTTGAACTAAAAGAATTGCAAGCAGATTCAGTTCCTATCAATATTCTCACTCCCATAGAGGGAACCCCTCTGGCACTGGAAAAGGCAAATTATATTTCTCCCCAGGAGATAGTGAAGACTATGGCTATATACAGATTTATTCTGCCACAGGCAGTTATACGCTATGCTGGAGGACGTCAGCTCTTGGGGGAATATGAAAAAATAGGACTGAGAGCAGGAATAAACGGAGCTCTTACAGGAAACTATCTCACTACCACAGGAAGTACGGTAGAAAGAGACATTGAAATCCTCAAGGAGGCAGGTTTTGAAATTAAAAAATAGTTTTTTTATAACGGGGACAGGAACAGATATAGGGAAAACATATGTTTCAGCTCTTTTTTATAAAGCCTTAAAAAATATGGAGGTCGGCTACTATAAGCCGATTCAGAGCGGGGGAGAGAAGGGCAAATCTCCAGATGTGGAAACAGTATGTTCTCTAGCCCAGATACCCTATGATGAAAAGATGAGTACATATGTGTTAAAGCCTTCTCTTTCTCCTCACATTTCAGCTGAAATAGAAAAAATAGAGCTGGATTTTCAGTTGATTCTACAAAATATAGAAAAAAGAAAAGAACTTCACAGTTATTCCATTATTGAGGGAGCTGGAGGACTCTGTGTTCCTTTAAACCGAGATGGATATCTCTATTCAAACCTTATAAAAGAATCGGGACTTCCCGTCATTTTAGTCACTTCCACAGAGGTAGGAACTATCAACTATACCCTTCTTACTTTAAAATATTTGGAAGAGATGAAAATTCCTGTTCTCGGAGTTGTCTTTAACAGATTTCAGAAAAATTTTTATGAAAAAGATAATATAGAGACAATACTTTCTTTAGGAAAAATAAAAAATCATATGATTATAGATGAAGGAACTGAGAAAATAGATATAAAAATTTTATTAAATTTCTTAAACAACAAAAAGTTAGAGGAGCATATATGAAAGAATTAACTGAACTTCAAAAAAAGGATCTCCAATATATTTACCATCCCTGCTCTCAGATGAAGGACTATGAGGAATTACCTCCAATTGTGATAAAAGAGGGGAGAGGAATCTATCTTACAGATGAAAAGGGTAAAAAATATATGGACTGTGTTTCAAGTTGGTGGGTAAATCTATTTGGTCATTGCAATAAAAGGATAAATAATGCCCTTATCAGTCAGCTTTCAAAGCTTGAACATACTATTTTTGCCAATTTTACCCATGAGGCCGGGATAGATCTGGGAGAAGAGCTTATATCAGTAGCTCCTAAAGGGTTAAAAAAACTTATCTTTTCTGAAAACGGTTCCTCAGCAGTGGAGATCGCTCTGAAGATCTCTTTTCAGTACCATCAGCAAAAAGGTGATTTTAAAAGAACTAAATTCATCTCTCTAAAAAATGCCTATCACGGTGAAACCCTTGGAGCACTGGGAGTGACCGATGTAAATCTGTTTACAGAATTATATAAACCTCTCATAAAAGAATCTGTCAAAGTCCAAGGTCCCCACTGCTACAGATGCAAGTGGAATAAGAATTATAAAAACTGTGAGGCAGAGTGCTTCATATATATGGAAAACTCCATTTTAGAAATGGGTGATGAAATTGCCGGAATTATAATAGAACCCATGGTTCAAGGTGCGGCAGGAATGAAAATCTATTCCCCCAAATATCTTCAAAAACTGAGAAAAATAACCTATGAAAGAGGTATACATTTTATAGCTGACGAAATTGCTGTGGGATTTGGAAGAACTGGAAAACTTTTTGCTCTAGAGCATGCAGAGATATCTCCTGATATTATGTGTGTGGGAAAAGGACTTACCGCTGGATATTTTCCCATGAGTCTTACTCTTATAACCAATGAGATCTACGATATGTTTTACGAGGATTATCTTCAGGGAAAATCTTTTCTCCATTCTCACAGTTACTCAGGAAATCCCCTAGGGTGTGCAGTTGCTGCTGAAACACTTAAAATATTTAAAGATGAAAAAATATTAGAGATGATCAATGAAAAATCAAGCTATTTAGAAAAAAAAGCAAAAGAGATTTTTACTGATCACGAAAATATTGGAGAGTATAGGCAGATAGGACTCATTGGAGCTATCGAACTGGTAAAAGATAGAAAAACAAAAGAATATTTCCCCTCCTCTGAAAGAGCAACTTATCAGATCTATAAAATAGGGCTGGAAAAAGGGATAATAATAAGACCTTTGGGAAATGTAATTTATTTCATGCCGCCCTATATAATTCAAAAGGATGAGATAGATCTGATGCTGACTACTTGCTTGGAATCTATAAATGAATTTCTAAATACTAGAAAAAAATCCACTCTAAATCCTGTCCCTTCCGAGAAAAGTTTTATAGGATTCGAGGTTTAAAAATGACAGAAAAAAAATGACAGAAGAACTGGAAGCGGCTAAAGAAAATATAAATTACAGAACCCTTAAATCCATAGAAAAAGAGATTCTCAA
>JBOFCM010000182.1:0-5205 GCA_051646055.1 Fusobacteriaceae bacterium | reverse complement strand
AGATCATAAAATCTTAAAAGTACATCTTTTTTATCATTTGTTGAAACTTTAAAATTAGTATTTGGTGTGTATTGTCTTAGCTCTTCTAAAAAAGCATCTCTACTTTGTTGTGCTCTTTCAACATAAGTAGATGAAGCTATCACATCTTTTCCAAAAATATCTTTATTGTTTTCATAAAATCTTTTAGCAATCTCCTTTTGCTCTTTAACTCCAATATCTGTCAGAAGACCGTAGTTGCCCTTTTCAATCTCCATAAGTTGTGCTATAGATTCTTTTAACTTTAATCCTTCAGGAGTAATAGCTCCCTCTTTTTCTGCAATAGACAATAACTCATGTAAGGACACATCATATTTAGGTGAGGATAGGTGTCTAGAACCATGTCTTCCTAAATGGTTTACAAAAAATGGTTTATATCCATCAGGTGCAGGAACAGTGGAAACCTCTTTGACACTATAAGGCTGTTTAGTTCCTAAATAATTAAAATCTGCTGAAAAAATTGAAGTTGTTAAAGTAGTTAAAATTGCTAAAAATTTAATGGTATTCACTTTGTAAAACCTCCCTATCAAAAACATTTAACAACTTAATTATAAACTAGTTGTGTTAAGGGAAAATTAAAATAAAGTAAAATAAATGTAAAGGTTTTAATATATTAATTCTATTTGCTTGTTTTTCTGCTCAATTAAAAAACTCCTTCTATGACAAAATGTCATAGAAGGAGTTTAAATATCTAGTGGATTCAAATATTCTCCTGCTGAAAAAGATTTTTATAGAGTTTCTGGAATTGGAAGAACCGCTATTTTAAACTTTCCAACTTATGTCCCATTTTCTCTTTTTTAGTTTTCATATAAGAAAAATTTTGACTTTGTATTCCTGTCTCATGATTTTTAACCCTAGAAATAACCGTCCCATATTTTTCAAGACCCTGGATTTTAAGAGGGTTATTCGTAAGAAGTTCTACCGAGTGAACTCCTAATGCTTTTAACATCTGAGAAGCCGAGGCATAATCTCTTAAATCTCCCTGGAATCCAAGAAGAAGGTTTGCCTCCAAGGTGTCAGCTCCTTGGCTTTGAAGAGCGTAAGCCCTTATCTTATTTGTAATACCGATTCCTCTCCCCTCCTGACGAAGATAGAGAAGAACCCCTTCTCCTTTTTTATCTATCTCCTCCATGGCCAGCCTGAGCTGAGAGCCACACTCACATCTCATAGAACTGAAAACGTCCCCTGTAAGACATTCAGAATGAATTCTTGTAAGAACATTCCTCTTTCCTGAAACATCTCCCTTTACAAGGGCAATGTGCTCCTCGTGATCCAGTTTATTCTTGAATCCCACTATTTTAAATTCACCTAAGTCAGTGGTCAGCATGGCTTCTGTAGCTATCTCCACTAATTTCTCATGAGCTTTTCTATAGGTTATCAGTTCTTCAATAGAGATTATTTTCAGATTATGTTTTTTTGCAAAAATTTTCAGATCTGGAACTCTAGCCATTGTTCCGTCATCCTTCAAAATTTCACAGATTACTCCTACCTCTTCAGCTCCTGCAAGGCGAGCCAGGTCAACTGCCGCTTCAGTGTGTCCCTCTCTTTCTAATACTCCTCCATTTTTTGCAATAAGAGGAAATATATGTCCAGGTCTTGTGAAATCTTGTGAACATTTTGAGTTATCTGCCAAATCTTTTATGGTCTTTAGTCTATCTGCTACAGAGATTCCTGTAGTAATACCCTCTCTAGAATCCACAGAAACTGTAAAAGCTGTACCCTTGGCATCTGTATTTCTGACAGTCATGGGGAAAAGTTCCAGTTTTTCAGCTCGTTCCTCTGACAGAGGAACACATATAAGTCCTCTGGCATGGGTTACTAAGAAATTAATGTTTTCATAGGTTGCATATTGAGCTAAAAAAACTATATCTCCCTCATTTTCCCGATTTTCATCATCTACAACTATTATCATTTTTCCCTTTTTTAAGTCCTCTAATGCTGACTGAATGGTATCTAACATCTCTCCTCCTAATTCTTAAAAGCCGTTTTCCATTAAAAATTCCATTGTCAGTTTTTCTTTTTTCTGTTCTTTTTTTTCAGAAACCAGAAATCTTTCAATATATTTTCCAATGATATCAGTTTCTATATTTACCACATCTCCTATAGATTTATAACCTAAAGTTATCATTTTCTGTGTATGCGGAATAAGGGAAACAGAAAAATTTTTACCTTCTGCCTCCATCACTGTCAGACTGGCTCCATCTATGGTTATTCTTCCTTTTTCAATGATATATCTGCTGTATTTTGCAGGAACGGAAAAGGTATATACTTTTGCTATCCCCATGGAAAAAATAGAGATGATTTCTCCCAGACATTCTACATCACCTGTAACTATGTGACCTCCCAATCTAGAGTTCAAAGTAAGAGCTCTCTCTAGATTTACCCGGTCTCCTTTTTTCAAAATTTTTATACTGCTCCTATCCAAGGTTTCAAACATACAGTCTGCAATAAAATAGTTACTGCCTATCTCCACAGCTGTGAGACAGACTCCATTTGTTGAGATACTATCTCCTATTTTTATATCCTCTAATATCCTTTTGCACCTTATTCCTATCTGCAAACCTTCACTTTTCTTTGCCAGCGAGATAACCTCTCCCAGCTCCTCTACAAGTCCTGTAAAAATTTTTCTCCCTCCCCCTGATAATTTAAATTTTTATGGAATTCTAAAGATATATTGTCTCCATATCTATGAAATTTAGTGTTTTCTAACTGAAAAGCATCTTTCATAAGAGAAACAGAAAAACCCTCTACAAATGGTATGCCCTGGGAATCTCCCAAAAATTTTGGAGCTATAAATATCTCTCCTCCATCTATACAGTTTTCCCTTACAGCCTGGGAGATAAGCCCGGCTCCTCCTTCTAGAAGCACCGAGTCTATTCTCATTTTTCCCAACTCCTTTAGAATTTCAACTATTTTAAATTTTTTTCCAGAAAGAAAAATTATTTTAACTCCTTTTTTATATAAACTTTTTATTTTTTCAAATCCATGATTTTCATATGATGTGACTAAAATATTTTTTTCATCTTCAAATTCTAATATTTTTGAATCCATAGGTATTCTGAGATTGGGGTCTACTACAATCCTAAAGGGATTTTTTAATCCCTCTATTCTACAATTTAAACTGGGATTATCTGCAATCAACGTATTTATTCCAACCATTATCCCAGAGTATCGATGCCTCAATCTCTGTACTTTTTCCCTGGAAATTTCATTGGTAATCCATTTGGAATCTCCATCTCTAGTTGCTATTTTCCCGTCCAATGTTATTGCACATTTGAGAAAAAGATATGGAACAGAGGAAGTTATATATTTGAGAAAAACTCTATTGAGCTCCATACTCTCCCTCTCTAAAATCCCAGTCTCTACCTGGATTCCAGCCTCGATAAGCTGTTTTATACCTCTTCCAGAAACAAGTGGATTTGGGTCTTTAATAGCAACAACACATCTGGAGATTTTGGAATCTATTATTTTAGCTGTGCATGGAGGTGTTTTTCCAAAGTGAGAGCATGGCTCTAATGTTACATATAGAGTCGCTCCTTCAGCCTTCTCACCAGCCATATTTATGGCATATACCTCAGCATGAGGTCCTCCGTAAAATTTATGATAACCAGTTCCTACAATCTCACCATCTTTAACCAGCACAGCTCCCACAAGAGGATTTGGATTTACAAAACCCTCTCCTTTCAGAGCCAGCTTTAGAGCCAACCTCATATATTTTTGGTCCATCTTTTAAAATCCTTTGGAAAGATTTACCATCTCAATTGCTGTCATTCCAGCTTCAAAACCTTTATTTCCCGCTTTTGTTCCGGCTCTTTCAATAGCCTCTTCTATGGTATTTGTCGTAAGCACGCCAAAGATAACAGGGACTCCTGTATCTAGTGAAACAGTGGCTACACCTTTAGAAACCTCCGCACACACATAATCAAAATGTGGAGTAGAACCTTTTATTACAGCTCCAAGAGTTATAACTGTATCGTAATTTCCTGACTCAGCCATTTTTTTTGCTATAAATGGAATTTCATAGGCACCTGGCACCCAGGCCAAATGAATATTCTCTTCAGATACTCCATGTCTTTTTAGAGCGTCTTCAGCTCCACAGATAAGCTTAGATGTGATAAACTCATTAAATCTTGCTGCTACAATTCCAACCTTTAATTCATTTCCTAAAAAATTCCCTTCAAATACTTTCATTTCTACCTCTCCTTTGTTTTCAGGACAAAGAAAAAAGGCCCGGAAATAGACTCCGGGTCGTGACAAAACGAAAAAAACGTACAAAAAAAACTGTACAAACTCTCTTCTTCCATCCAGACTCTACTGTCGGTTTTGGAATTTCACCAAATCAAGATCTTTCGATCTTCGCGGACTTTACCGCCGGTCGGGAATTTCACCCTGCCCTGAAGATATTTTTATTTTATTTTTTAAAAGCAGTTTCCTACCCTTGATGTAACTATAAGATATAATTTTTACTTTGTCAATATTTTTTTATAAAAATTTATGGTAAAATTATATAGAGTCAAAATTTTTTTTGGAGGAATAAAATGAAAAAAATAGCCTTATTATTTTTTGTTTTTTGCAATTTTATCTTTGCTTTTTCAGGGAAAGTTATCGAAGTTGCTGACGGAGATACAGTTACTGTCCTATCCCAAGGGAAATCTATTCGGGTAAGATTCTACGGTGTAGATGCCCCTGAGAAAAACCAGGAATACGGTATTAAATCTTTAGATGCCCTTAAAAAAATCATCAAAAATAAAACTGTGGAAGTTTTAGAAAAAGAAAAAGATCAGTATGGAAGAGTTGTGGGCGTTGTCTATCTAAATGGAGAAAATGTGAATTTAAAACAAGTGGCCGATGGAAATGCCTGGTGGTACAGATTCTATGCAAAAGAGGAACCCAATCTGCAGATAGCAGAAGAGGAGGCAAGAGAGAAAAAATTGGGGCTTTGGAAAGCTTCCAATCCCATTCCCCCTTGGGAATTTAGAAGAAAAAACAGAAAATTATAATTAAAAAAAAGAGCCAGGTCTAAAACCCTGTCTCTTTTTTTATCTCTAATTTTCATAAAAAATTCTTTCGTTTTCAAGTCCTTGTAGAGATTCTTCTAGAGTATTTCTCTCTTTTTTAAGCTCTTTTAATTTCTTTTCTAAATCTCTGATTTCTCTGTTTACATCCTTA
>JBOFCM010000181.1:0-2975 GCA_051646055.1 Fusobacteriaceae bacterium | reverse complement strand
TTTTCTTCCAATGATTATTTGGGATTAGGAGCAGACAGAGAATTGAGAAATGAATTTTTTGAAACTTATGGATTTTTGCCCTTCTCTTCCAGCTCCTCCAGACTGCTCTCTGGATCTTATCCCCTTATTCTGGAACTGGAAGAGGAGCTAGAAAAAATTTATAAAAAAAAGGCTCTTGTCTTTAATAGCGGATATGAAGCCAATCAATGTATCATAGAAACTCTTTTTTCTGAAAAATCTCTGATTATAACTGACAGATATAATCATGCCAGTATCTATTCAGGAATAAAAAGTTCCGGGGCAAAGCTGTTAAGATTTAACCATCTCGATTATGTTCATCTGGAAAAAATATTAAAAAAATATGGTGAAATTTATGAGGATATATTAGTTGTTTCAGAGACCATCTACAGCATGGATGGAGATACTGGTGATCTTGAAAAACTTATCCGGTTGAGAGATAAATACAGATTTAAACTTTTTATAGATGAGGCTCACTCCTATGGTGTTTATGGGTATGGTCTCTCCTATGAAACAGGATTTTTGGATAAAATCGACTTTCTGGTTATACCTCTAGGAAAGGCCGGTGGTTCAGCAGGAGCTTACCTTTTAACTGACAGCCTCAGCAAAAATTACCTTATAAATAAAGGCAAAAAATTTATATACACCACTGCTCCCCCTCCCATAAATACAGCTTGGAATCTTTTTATACTAAAAAAAATGGAGAGTTTTTATGAACAAAGGACAAAACTTCATGATTTATCAGAATACACCAGAATGCTTCTAAAAAAAAATAATATTCTAACTCATTCTGATTCCCATATTATAAGTATAGTCATAGGAGATAACTTTAAATGCGATAAAATTTCAGAAAGAATGAAAGAGATGGGATATAATATTTTCCCGATAAAGGAACCTACTGTTCCTAGGGGAAGTTCAAGGTTAAGACTTAGTCTAACTGCTCTCCATACATATGAAGAGATAAAAATATTTATTAGGAAGTTAAAATATGAAATTAATAGTGTTTTTTAATGGCTGGGGAATGGATGAATCAATCTTTCCTAAAGAGGAAAAAGAGTGGAAAATTTTATATGTAAATTATCCCTATCATCTTCAGCCGGAAAAACTGAAAAATTTAGAGGAATTGGTTTTTATAGGGTGGTCTTTCGGTGTTTATTATGCCAACAAATTTTTAGAAGAGAATCCGGAATTTCAAAAATACCTGTCCATATCTATAAATGGAACTCCGGAAATGATAGGAGATAATGGAATCTCAAAAAAAATTATGAACTACACACTGACTAATCTTACAGAGGAATCAATAAAAAAATTTTATATAAATATGGGGTGCATCCCCCTGTGTTCAGAGTCAAAAAATATTGAAAATCTGAAAGAGGAGCTCAACTGTTTTATAATAAATTATGCTGTAAAGAAGAATTTTTTAAAAAAAGCTCTTATATCCCAAAGGGACAGGATAATATCATATAAAAATCAAAAAAAATATTATGAAGCTAGAGATGTTGAGATAAAAGAGGTTCCTGGACAGCATTTTATATTTGGAGAAAATATGAGTCTCCATAGAATAAAGGAGATGTTTTAAAATGAGATTTGATAAATTTTTATCTACATATGATAGCTATGCCTTTGCACAGAAAAAAGTTGCAGAGAAATTAAGCGGATTTTTTTCTCCGAACGAAAAATTTTGCTCAGTATTGGAAATTGGATGTGGGACTGGGATTTATACCAGAGAGCTTGAAAAAAGAATAAAATTTGAAAAAATTATTTTAAATGATATATTTGATACTGAGAAATATTTCTGCCACCTTGAGAATTCTTTTTTTTTGAAAAGAGATATGGACCAGTTAATGCTAGAAAAATATTCTCTGATAACATCCAGTTCAGCTTTTCAATGGAGCAGAGATCTGAAAAAACTTTTGAATAAGATTTCATTCGCTGGAGAGAATTTAATTTTTTCTATTTACACCAGAGGAAATCTCATTGAAATAGAAAATCATTTTGGAATATCTTTGAAGTATTATGAAGAGAAAGAGATTTTAGAGGAATTAAAAAAATATTTTTCTAATATCGAGTCTGAAACAGAGGAGATAATTTTAGAATTCGCTAACCCTATAGATGCTCTCAGACATCTTAAATATACTGGTGTCACAGGAATAGGAAAACAATCTCCCATAAGCAAGATAAAAAATTTTAACAGTAAAAAATTAACTTATAAAGTAAGCTACTTCAGTTGCCGAAATTAATCCCATTTTAGAGCCCCTAATTTTATGATATAATAAAAAAAATTATAATCTAAAGGAGATAGGGATGATTAAACTTATTATCACGGATATGGACGGAACTCTTCTCAATGACAATCATGAGATAGACGGGGAATTTTGGGAACTTTTCAATCAGATGAAAAAACAGGATATACTTTTTTCTGTTGCCAGCGGGAGACAGTACTATAATCTAGTAGAAAAATTTCAAGATATACAGGATGAGATGATATTTATTGCTGAGAACGGGACCTTTGTAATGCACCAGGGAAAAGAACTTTTCTCCAACTGTCTTCTTCCGCAGGATGTAAAATACATTCTGAAAAAACTGGAAGGAATCGAGAATATCGGTGTGGTTCTCTGTGGAAAAGAGAGTGCCTATATCACAGATACCTCCCCTAGGTTTGTGGAGCAGGTGGAAAAATATTACCACCGTTGTAAAATCGTGGAAAGTTTTCATGATATAAATGAGGGAATACTTAAGGTGGCTGTCTACGATTTCTTGGGGTCAGAGGAAAATACATACCCCCACTTTATTCAGGACAGGGAGAGATTTCAGGTAGTTGTTTCAGGAAAACACTGGATGGATATCATGCACACTGATTCCAACAAGGGTGAAGCTATAAAAAAAGTCCTGGAGACTCTGAACATCACCAGGGAAGAGACAGCTGCCTTTGGAGATTATCTCAATGATCTAGAGAT
>JBOFCM010000180.1:0-2805 GCA_051646055.1 Fusobacteriaceae bacterium | reverse complement strand
TAACTTATTTTTTTGCTAGAGAATCATCGATGGATTTCTGAAGTTTTTTAAAGTAATCATCAATTCCATCTTTACCAAGAATAAAAGGATTTTTCTCTCCTTTTTTTCTCGTTCTTGCCTTATCTAAATTAGCATATCCGTTTTCAATAAACAGGTGAGCAGTAAGTTCGATTGTTGCTCCGGCTTCTTTAGATTTTCTTTCAAAGTGAGCCACAGAGGATTGGTAAGCCAGTTTTCCTTCTAAATCCGAAGGAACTCCTGTACCGCCCCATAATATTGCAGTATGCTGTTCTCCATCATTGTTAACAGGGAAAATAAGGGAGATTCCCCCTGGAGTATGCCCTGGTGTTTCTACAACAGTAATAGCTGAGTCTCCTAGAGTTATTTTATCTCCATCTTTAACAAATATATCTACAGGAGTTTTAGGTGAACGAGGTGAGTTGGGTCCAACATTTAAGGTGTTCATAATTTTTTTATCTACTTCTGTCATTACAACTTTGGCATTGAACTTATCTCTTAAAAAGTTAGCTCCTCCGTAATGGTCTCCGTGTCCATGTGTTACAACTATATATTTTATCTCTGCTGGATTTAATCCCAGTTTTTCCATTCCCTCTATTATAAATTTGGCATCTTTGTCATCCCACATAGAATCTATTAGGATAATTCCCTCACTTGTTTTCAGAGCCCATGCAACCACACTTTTACTTCCGATACAGTATAGGTTATCGAAAACCTTAGATGGTTCCAGTCTTGTGTCATCATGAAGAATTGATTTTACATTTGGTGCCGGTTCTGAAGCATGAGCTAACCCTGTTGAAAGTGAAAATACAGAAATAGCAGTAATAAGTCCTACTTTAAAAAATCTAGACATAAATCCCTCCCTTTATTAGTACGTGTACGTACTATATTGATAATATACTCTATTAAATTGTAAAAGTCAAGAAGATATTTTAGGAAGAAAAAATTCAGATAAAAAAACTACCAAATTTTCTGAAATTACTGTAAAATACAGGAAATATGATAGTGAGAGGAGTTTTTTATGGCAGGACAGGATATTTTTATAAGCAGAAGAGAGCAGTTGGCCGGGAAAATGGGAAGAGGAGTGGGACTTTTCCTTGGGAATGTGGAATCCCCTAGAGATTATGCTATGAATACCTACGAATTTTCTCAGGATTCAACCTTCAGATATTTTTTCGGAATGGACAGGCCCGGGCTGGTAGGAGTTATAGATTTTGAAAAAAATATAACCTATATCTCAGGGAGAGATTATGAGATAAAAGATTTTGTTCTTCTAGGTAAACAGTCCACCATAGGGGAAGAAGCTAGCAAGTTTGGAATAGAAAATTTTATCCCAGCAGGGGAATTCCAAAATTGGTTCAATACTCTCCTAGGAGAGCGGGAGCTTTTTTTCATAAAACCCCATAGGAGTGAAAATCTTCTTACCTTGGGTGAGATAACTGGAAAAAGTCTGAAGGAGATAAAGGAGTATTATTCAGAGGAATTCTTAAGAGCCATAATTGATTTGAGAAATTTCAAGAGTCGGGAAGAGATTCGTGAGATGGAGCGGGCTACCAATGTCCTAAGAATGATGCACCTCAAGGCCATGGAGATTGTAAAGCCCTGGATGAGAGAGTATGAAGTCTTGGCAGAAGTAAATGCTCTCGCTACAAAATTTAATTGTACCGTGGCTTTTCAGACTATTTGCACAAAGGACCCTGCCCAACTTTATAGCCATAAATATGAGGGGGTGCTGAAAGAGGGAGATCTGCTCCTTCTGGACTGTGGAGTGAAGACACCGTCCGGTTACTGCGGAGATATAACCAGCACAATTCCAGTATCTGGAAAATATACAGAAAAGCAAAAAGAGATATATGATATTGTTCTAGAGATGTTCCACGGAGCTCTATCAGAACTTCTTCCAGGAAAAAAATACAGTAACGCCCACAACAGAGCCTGCAGAATCCTTATCAGGAGATTCCTGGATCTGGGAATTTTCATGGGAGACGAAGAGGAGATATTCAGTAGTGGAGCCCATTCTTTATTTTTCCCACATGGTCTGGGGCATATGATAGGAATGGATGTCTACGACATGGAAAACTACTGCAAATATCTAGTAGGCTTCGAGAACCGTGAGAGCAAGGAAGAGAGTTTCGGTTTCCGGAGCATGAGACTGGGACGGAAGATCCAGCCTGGATTTACTTTTACAGTGGAGCCTGGAATCTATTTTATCCCTACTTTGATAGATGAGTGGAAAAATAATGGAATCAATGGGGAGTATCTGAACTACGAAAAAATCCAAGAGTACATGGATTTTGGAGGAATAAGATTTGAGAGGGATTTTGTTATGGAGGAAAATGGCCCAAGACAATTGGGAAAAAATATTCCAGCAACAGCCTCTGAGGTTGAGAAGTCTATGTGGGAACTTCGAGCCTGCAGGGACTATGTGAGATAAAAAAAGGGGGGGATCAGCTGATCCTCCCTTCTTATTTCACAACCTTTGTCCAGTTTTTGCTGTCTTCCAGTTTTCCCCACTGTATCCCTGTGAGGACATTGTAAAGTTTCTCTGTCACCTCTCCGGTTTTGAAACTGTTTATCTTCACTATATCACCTTTGTAGTTCAGCTCACCGATAGGAGAGATAACTGCTGCAGTTCCTGTTCCCCAGGCTTCCTGAAGTCTTCCCTCTTTTCCAGCCTTCATAAGGTCACCTATAGATATCTGTTTTTCATTGACCTCCAGCCCCCAATCCTTCAAAAGCTCGATACATGAGGCTCTGGTTATACCTGGAAGTATACTTCCATCCAGG
>JBOFCM010000179.1:0-14595 GCA_051646055.1 Fusobacteriaceae bacterium | reverse complement strand
CGGGGGTACACCTGGTCACATTTCGAACCCAGAAGTTAAGCCCGTAAACGCTGAAGGTACTTGGTGGGAAGCTGCCCGGGAGAATAGGAATTTGCCAAGTTATATGAAAAGAGGAGCTGATGCTCCTCTTTTTTTTGTTTTTTGAATAATAAATTTTCGAATAGATTAAATTAATAAATTTTTTTAATAAAAACTTCATAAATTATTCTTTAATATTTTATTTGGAAAAGTGTAAGTCCATTTGGAGGAGCAACAATTTTAGCATAATTTTTTGTGAAATCTGTGAGGAGAGTTTTGAAATAATTTTCAGGTTTTTTACCGTGATATATTTCAAGAGCTGTACCTATGATTATTCTAATTTGAGATTTAAGAAAAGCATTTCCTTTTATCTCTATGAAGAAGTTTTTTGAGTCAATAAATTCTCCATAAATATAATAAATATCTCTCACTTGATTTTTGCTGGCACAATCTGCTAACCTAAAATTTCTGAAATCATGTCGTCCTACTAAAATTTCCAAAATAGAAAGAAATCTAGGAAGGTCAATTTCGTCATCTAAATATGTTGCAAATCTATTCCCAAAGGGAGAACGAAGAGTGGTAAGA
Source organism: Fusobacteriaceae bacterium (assembly GCA_051646055.1). Taxonomy (GTDB): domain Bacteria; phylum Fusobacteriota; class Fusobacteriia; order Fusobacteriales; family Fusobacteriaceae; genus JAGNZR01. Next base: position 13,992 of record JBOFCM010000179.1, on the reverse strand, counting down.
TAGTATCTATAAACTCTCCCTTTGGCACTAAATCGAGCATTGAAATCAATTTCAACTTCTTTGCAGCTTTGAATAGATATATCCTGGGGTAGCATATTATTCATAGCTTTTATGAGCTTCTCTACTGGAATAGGAGATTGGGTTAAAAAATTTGAGACTTGCATGTGAGCATGGACACCTTTATCAGTTCTGCCTGAAGATACAAGATTTATTTTTTCTTTTGTTATTTTGAATAATATATTTTCAAGAATTCCTTGTACAGTCCTACCTTTAGGTTGTCTTTGAAATCCTAAAAAATCTGTTCCATCATACATATAGGTAAATTTAATATTTCTCATAAAAACTCCTTAATAATAAATTATATTTTATATTATACATTGAAATTCATCATAAGGTGAACTATTTTTATCCTTTTTTTTGAGAAAAATAAAATATTATTGAAAATATATAGTGGCGGAAGGTATAATTAAAATATTAAGTAAAATTTATAAAGAAAGAGGTACTGAATATTGAAAAAAATTTTCTTAATGCTGTTATCGACATACACTTTAACATATGCTGTCATAAATTATGAAGATATTCCTAAAGATCATTGGGCATATACCTCAGTAGATACTCTTGTGACAAAAGGAATAATCCAGGAAGATAGCTATCTTTTCCGTGGAGAGGGAAACATAAAGAGATATGATTTTGCTTTTTATCTTTCTAGAGTTTTAAATAAGTTAGAACTAGAAAAAGCCAATAGAAGGGATTTGGATACTTTAGAATCTCTTGTTGCAGAATTCTCAACAGAACTGACTAAGATAGGATATGATGCATCCACGTTTAATACGAAATTGGAAAATATTAATGAGACAATAGAACTACTTAAAAACGCTATTGAAGAGAATCAAAAAACAATAAAATCCTTAGAAGAAAGAATAAAAAAATTGGAATGATTTTTATAAGATAGCTGATATCATCAAAAAAATATTTAATATATAAAATGGGAGTTGAATATGAAAAAATTAAAATTTGATTACAAAAACAGTCTTAAATTTTTTGGAGAGCATGAAATAAACTATTTGAAGGATTCTATAAATCTTGCTGCTGAAACTTTACACGAAAAAAAAGGAGCCGGAAATGATTTTTTAGGATGGATAAATCTTCCTACAGATTATGATAAAGCTGAATTTGAAAGAATAAAAAAGGCAGCAGAAAAAATAAAAAGCAATTCAGATATTCTTCTTGTAGTAGGAATAGGAGGGTCATATCTAGGAGCAAGAGCTGCAATAGAGTTTCTTTCTCATACTTTCTATAATAATCTTTCTAAGGAGAAACGTAATGCTCCAGAAATTTATTTTGTAGGACAGAATATATCAGGAACTTACCTAAAGCATCTTTTAGAACTTCTTGAAGGAAAGGATTATAGTATAAATGTAATTTCAAAATCTGGAACAACTACTGAACCAGCGCTAGCTTTTAGAGTGTTGAAAAAAGAGATTGAAAAGAAATATGGAAAAGAGGAAGCTAAGAACAGAATATATGCCACTACTGATGCTAAGAGAGGAGCACTTAAAAAACTTGCAGATGAAGAAGGGTATGAAACTTTTGTAATTTCTGACGATATAGGAGGAAGATTCTCTGTATTAACACCGGTAGGTCTTCTTCCAATAGCTGTATCAGGTGCAGACATAGATGAGCTTATGAAAGGTGCTAGAGATGCTTCAAAGGACTTTATGGCAGACTTTGAAAGTAATGACTGTTACAAATATGTGGCAGCAAGAAATGTTCTCCATAGAAAAGGAAAAGATATTGAGCTTCTTGTGAACTATGAACCAAGGCTACACTTTGTGGCTGAGTGGTGGAAACAGCTTTTCGGAGAATCAGAAGGTAAAGATGGAAAGGGAATATACCCGTCTTCTGTGGACTTTAGTACAGATCTTCACTCTATGGGACAATATATCCAAGAGGGAAAACGTATAATGTTTGAAACTGTAATAAATATTGAGACTCCAGAAACTGATATTATAATTGAAACTGAATCAGAAGATTTGGACGGACTTAACTATCTAGCTGGAAAAGGATTTGATTTTGTAAATAAAAAAGCCTGTGATGGAACTACTCTTGCTCATATTGATGGTGGTGTCCCAAACCTTGAAATAACTATTCCTAAAGCTGATGAGTATAACTTAGGGTATCTATTCTATTTCTTTGAAAAAGCCTGTGGAGTAAGCGGATATCTTATGGGAATAAATCCATTTGATCAGCCTGGTGTTGAGGCATATAAGAAAAATATGTTTGCTCTTCTTGGAAAACCTGGACATGAAGAATTGGCAGCTGAGCTGAATAAAAGATTAGGAAAGTAACCTTGATTTATTTAGGTTTATGGGGTAAAACTTAATAGACTTAAAATTTAAAATATGGGGGGTTACAATGTTTTATAAAAAAGAAAATGGATGGAAATCCATAAATGAATCTAAAAAAAATGATATTTTTAAATTTTCAGAAGGTTATAAAAATTTTTTAGATATTGGAAAAACAGAGAGAGAGTTTATAACTGAGGGAGTTAAACTCGCTGAAAAACAGGGATATAAAAATGGGGATAAACTAGAAAGTTTAAAAGCTGGAGATAAAGTTTATTACATTAATAGAGGTAAAAATTTGGTTCTAGCAGTGATTGGAAGAGAGCCGATTACAAAGGGAATAAATTATGTTGTATCTCATGTGGACTCTCCGAGATTAGATCTTAAGCAAAATCCATTACACGAAGATTTGGAGCTGTCATATATGAAAACTCATTATTATGGCGGGATAAAAAAATACCAATGGGCAGCACTTCCTTTAGCTATGCATGGAGTTGTCATATGTGGAGATGGAAGGAAAGTGGATATAGTAATCGGAGAAAAAGAAGAAGATCCAGTATTTACAATTCCAGATCTTCTTCCTCATCTTTGGGGGAAATCTCAAGCAGAAAGAAAAGCAGGAGAAGTCTTGACAGGAGAGGAACTTCAGATAATAGTTGGAACTATTCCCACTATTATTGAGGATAAAGAGATAAAAAACCTTGTAAAATACACGGTACTTAAAGAATTAAATGATAGGTATGGGATAATTGAAGAAGATTTCATCTCAGCGGAATTACAACTTGTTCCAACAGGAAGGGCAAAAGATGTAGGTTTAGATAGAAGTCTTGTAGGAGCTTATGGTCAGGATGATAGAATTTGTGGGTATACCTCAATGAAAGCAATTTTTGACTTAGAAGAAATACCTGCAAAAACAGCAGTGTGTTTTTTGGCAGATAAGGAAGAGACGGGAAGCAATGGATCAACTGGTTTGCAATCTCAGTATTTGGAATATTTTACTTCGGATATGATTTCTAAATGTCTCGGAGAATACAATGAACTATTTCTAAGAAAAACATTGTGGAATTCAAAATCGCTATCCTCAGATGTAAATGCAGCAGTGGATCCTATATTTAGAAATGTTCATGAGATGCAAAATGCAGCACAGTTAAACTATGGAATAGTTGTAACCAAATATACAGGAGCTAGAGGTAAATCTGGAACTAATGATGCTGATGCAGAATACGTGGCTGAAATCAGAAATATGTTAAATAACGCTGGAATAAAATGGCAAACAGGAATGTTAGGGAAAATCGATGAAGGAGGGGGAGGAACAGTGGCTTCTTTCTTGGCTCAAAAAGGAATACTTACCATAGATGCAGGTCCAGCTTTATTATCAATGCATGCTCCTTTTGAGTTGGCATCAAAATTGGATATCTATGAAACCTATAGAACATACTTAGCTTTTTATAAACTTTAACAAATAGATTGTAAGAGGGGGAAAAATGGTGGTTAAAAAATTAGGGATTATTTTATCTTTAGCAGCTTTAGCGACAGGATGTGCCAACACAGATACAAAACTATATCAAGGCTTAGGTAAAAATAGTATGTTTAGGGTCGGTCCTGGAAAAGACAGTAAAGGAGAGCAGGTATATAGTTTAAACTATACCACTGCGGCAGTTGTTTTTGATGAACATGGAAAAATTGTAGACGTTTCAGTTGATGCTCTTGAGGTTAGTACTCCCAATTATGATGGGGAAACAATGCCGCATTTTTCAGGTTGGCCAGGAACACAGGGCGTTAATGTAACAAATCATAACAGCGGAGAAGTTGTAGGGATTTCAGATAATAGTTTGGAAAATATAAAAAATGAAGTAAATAATTGGAAGACAAAACGTGAAAGAGGCGATAGCTACGGAATGTCTGAAAAAAATGATTGGCACAAACAAATGAGTAACTTTAATAAATTTTTTATAGGAAAAACAGTGATGGAAATAGAAGACATTTTTGCAAGAACTTTTTCAGAAGTAAATGGAAGACCGCTTAAGGCAAATTCTAGAAATGAAAAAGATAAAGCTAAATATGAGTCTCTTTCTCAAGAGGACAAAAAAATGTTGACAGATCTTACGGCAGGAGCTACTATGAGCATTAAAGATCCACATGGAGATATAATCGATGCAATAAAAGATGCTTATAAAAATAGAAATGAATTTTTAGTTAAATAATACTAAATTTATAAAAGGTGATGTGCAGTATGATAGCACATCACCTTTTATTCTGTTCTAAATTCAAAAAAAAGCTTGTAAAAAAAATGTTCATGAGATATCATATGTATGTAAAATGGAAAGTTTTGGATATTGAATTTTAATCTTTGTTTCTATTGAAAATTAAATTAACCAGACGGGGAGATTATGAATATGGAATCATTAGCAAGAGAGCTTGTTGAAAATTTAGGAGGATTATCCAATATAAGTGAAATAGAAGACTGTATAACTAGAATAAGGGTTTCAGTAAAATCTTTAGATAAAGTAAATATGAAAAATATAAAAATGCTAGAAGAAGTATTGCAAATAGTAATTACGGATACTGTTCAAATAGTTTTAGGACCTAGAAAAAGTAGAAAAATCACAAAAATTATAAGGAGTTTTGAAAAAGTTGAAACTCCATATGAGGTTCAAGATAAAAAGCAGAAAAAAGTTCTTATTCAGCGGGAGTGCGAAGATCCACAGAGAAGAGGTACGCTTAAAAGTTTTGTAGAGAAGATTTTGAATAGATAAAAAAGAAGGATAAAATTCTATGGAATTTTATCCTTCTTTTTTTGTCAGAGGGATATAAAAGTCTTTGATATTTTTATCTATTTTTAGAGATTCCGATTGGTAAAAATTATATTTTTCAGATTCGATTAAAATATAGACATTTTCAAAACTTGAAATATCTCCTAAAAAAAATTTTCCTTTTTCTGAAGTATAAGCTCTTTTAAGAATGATTCCTTTTTCAGAAAGTACTTTTATTTCCATATTTTCTAAAGGCTCTATTCCATCAGTGACATAACCCTCTAATGAGAAAAGTTTTTTTTGTAAAACTATGGAAAAATTTGGTATAGAAGAGGCTGGTGGAAGGTTCCGAACCATTGATTTGTCTAAAAAACCTTGGGAAGAAGCCGAAATTCTAAATATGCCATGAGGGATTTCGAGCGAAAAATAGCCAAACTCATCACTTATTATATTTTTAGAAAATTTTCCAGAAGAAACATTTATTTTTGAAAAAGGTATGGAATTATTGAAGTTATCTGTTGTTCTTCCACTGATAAAACCAGATTTGAAAAGTACTTCTAAAGTAAGAAAATTTCTATTTTTTTCATTTTTGAAATCATAAATTTTATTGGAGTTTTCAGATAGAAGTAAGGAGTAGTCCTTTAAAGAAACTCTATATTTTTTTGGTTCTAAAGTTATTGAAAAGTAACCGAAAATATCGGTCTCAGCTGAGGTAATTCTATTATCACTGTCTATAAATTCAACGGTTACTCCTCCTATATTCATATCTTCATTTTTTAAAACTCCTTCAAGAGGAAAAGCTCCATGAGATAAGAGAGTGTTTATGATGAGAAAAAAACAAATAAATACTGTCCTATATTTTAAAATCTGCAAATTTAACCTCCTACTATAATTAATTATCTATTAGTAAGTAAATTATACCATTTTTTTTTGAAAACAGATAATTATGTGCTATAATTACTATGAAAACTTTTTGAAAAAATTTGGAGGAAGACGTGATAGATAATGAAATAAGAGATGCTCAATTCCAAACAAGAAAAAAATTTTTTCAGACTCAGGCTGAAAGAGAAAAATATCTTCAAGAGTTTAAAGAAAATATAATAATATCTTTGAATAAAGAGGAAATCGAATCTGGAGTTTTATATCCGGAAATAATAGAAGCCATGCATGAACCTGATGCTGTATTGCTAAAAATGAGAAGGGATATTCCTCTTAAGTTTTTAAAACCTTATATTGAGGTAGCAGAAAAAATTGGTTTAAGGTATACTCTTATAGATGCCTTAAGTTTTGTAGGTGAGGTGGGGTTAGTTATAGTCTCAAAAGAAGCTATGGACAATGAGGGAAATGACCTTGCAATAGATTCAATAAATCAAAAATTTATTGAAAAGGGACTGAGTTCAGCCTATCCTAAAAATTTCGGAAAAAAAATATGTAAAAAACATTATAGGCTTTTGAGTGAAAAGCTACCTTTATATAGAGGTAGTTTCAAAGAATTTAGCTTGATAGATAAAATTTTTGGACAGGTATGTCCTATATGTGAAAGTGAAAGGAAAAAATAATGACAGTAGGAGCTTTTAAAATTAATGGTGGAAAAAAAATAGAGGGAACGTTAGAAGTGGGAGGCTCAAAAAATGCAGCTCTTCCTATTTTTGTAGCAACACTTATAGAAAAAGGAACATATATTCTAAATAATGTCCCAGAACTTATGGATATAGAAACTCTTTCAGAACTTCTTGAAAGTCTTGGAGTGAAGGTAGAAAAGATAGCTAAAAATAGTTATAAAATAATAAATAGTGGTCTTACAAATTTAAAGGCTGAATATGATCTTGTAAAAAAAATGAGAGCATCATTTTTAGTTATGGGAGCCATGCTTGCTCATAGCAAGAAAGCTACAGTATCTCTTCCTGGAGGATGTGCCATAGGAGCTAGACCAGTAGATCTCCACCTTAAAGGATTCGAAAAACTGGGAGTTAAATTGAAAATTGAGCATGGGTATGTTGAAGGATATGCAGAAAAACTTCTAGGAGGAGAATTTGTTTTTGATTTTCCAAGTGTTGGAGCAACAGAAAATGTCATAATGGCAGCTGTAAAAGCGGAAGGAAAAACTATTCTAGAAAATGTTGCAAGGGAGCCTGAAGTAGAAGATCTTTGCAATTTTTTGAACTCTATGGGGGCAAAAATAGAGGGGATAGGAACAAGTAAACTGGAAATAACAGGTGTAGAAAAACTTACCCCTGGAGAGTACAGCATAATTCCAGATAGAATAGTTGCAGGAACGTTCATAATTGCATCTATTATTTTTGATGGAAAAATAAAAGTTAAAGGTGTTGTAAGTGAGCATTCTAAAAGTTTTCTTTCAAAACTTCAAGAGATGGGGGTAGAATATAGAATTGAGGGAGACACATTGGAAGTTTTATCCAAGCTTAAAGATTTGAAGCCTGTAAAAGTGACGACGATGCCACATCCAGGTTTTCCAACGGATCTTCAATCTCCTATGATGACCCTAATGAGTCTAGTAGAGGGAACCAGTGAAATTAAAGAAACTATATTTGAAAATAGATTTATGCATGTTCCTGAACTGAATAGAATGGGAGCAAAAATAACTATCAACAGTAATACAGCTATCATAGAAGGAGTTAAGACTTTTTCTTCTGCTGAAGTTATGGCAAGTGACCTAAGAGCTGGAGCCTCGCTGATACTAGCAGGACTCAAAGCTGAAGGAACTACAACTGTAAACAGAATATATCATGTGGATAGAGGTTATGAGGGATTAGTAGATAAATTAAAAAATATAGGCGCAGATATAGAGCGTATCCAAGTTGAAGCTTAGAAGGAGAAATTATGCAAAGTATAATAGGAATCAATCCAGTTATAGAAGTTTTACAAAATAAAGAACGTGAAATAGAAAAAATAGAATTATTCAAAGGATTGAAAGATGAAAAAGTAAAATTAATAAAACAATTAGCCTCAGAAAGAAATATAAAAATATATTTTACAGATAAAAAAAGAGAAAATTCACAAGGGGTAGAGGCTGTAATTATAGAACATGATTACTACAAAGATTTTGGAGCATTTATGGAAAAATTGGCAGGAAGTGAAAAGGCTATAGTTCTAGTTCTAGATGGAATTCAAGATCCGAGAAATTTTGGAGCTTTAATAAGAAGTGCTGAAATTTTTGGTGTTAAGGGAATAATAATACCTGAGCGTAATGCGGTAAAAATAAATGAAACTGTTATAAAGACTTCAACAGGGGCCATAGAATATGTGGATATAGTTAAAGTGACAAATATTTCTGAGGCATTAGAAAAATTAAAAAAGATAGGTTTTTGGATATATGGAGCAGAAGGGGATGGAAAAAAATTCTATTATGAAGAAAAATATCCAAAATATACAGCATTAGTAATGGGGAGCGAAGGATTTGGAATAAGAAAAAAAGTGAAAGACAACTGCGATGTACTTGTAAAAATTCCTATGCATGGAAAAATAAACTCACTGAATGTATCTGTTGCAGGAGGAATAATTCTTTCTGAAATCTCTAAATCTATAAACTAAATAGTTACGGGGAGAAAAAACTATGTCAATAGAGTTAGTTAATGACGAGAATATAATAAGAGCACAACAGGGGGATCAAGAATCTATAAATATGATTCTCAAGAATTATAAAAATTTTATATTTATGAACTCTAGAAATTATTTTTTAGTAGGAGCTGATCAAGACGACCTTCTACAAGAGGGAATGATAGGATTAATAAAAGCTATAAAGGCATATGACGCAGAGAAAAAAGCTTCGTTTAAAACATTCGCTACAATCTGCATAAAAAGACAGATAATAACAGCAATAAAATCCTCCAATGCTCAGAAAAACTCTGCGCTAAATTCGGCATCAGGAAATTTTATAGAGTGTGACGATGGAAAAGAAGTCAGTTACACCAAAGGATTGACTTCAAGTATGAGTCATAATCCGGAAGAATTGTTTTTATCTAAAGAAAAAATGGATTCTTTAGAAAGGTTCGCAGAAGTTAATTTCAGTAAGTTTGAAAGAGATGTTTTTACTTTATTAATCAAGGGATATACATATAGAGAGATCGCTGAGAGATTGGATAAAAGTTTAAAAACAATAGATAATACAATCCAGAGAATAAAGAGAAAAAGTGAGGATTGGATTGAGGAATACAGAAAAGATAGATAAGTAACTAATTACATTAAAAAGAGTGGTGAAAAATGAAAGATTATAATTTTTTAGAAATTGAAAGTAAATGGCAGGAAAAATGGCAAGAATCTCAATTATATAAAACAGAAAACAAAGCAGAGGGGAAAGAAAACTATTATGTTCTCGAAATGCTTCCATATCCTTCAGGAAAACTTCATGTGGGTCATGCTAGAAACTATACAATAGGTGATGTTATAGCCAGATACAAAAAAATGAAGGGATATAATGTATTGCATCCTATGGGGTGGGATTCTTTCGGATTACCAGCAGAAAATGCAGCTATACAAAATGGAGCCCATCCTGCACTATGGACAAAATCTAATATAGATAATATGAGAAGACAGCTTAAATTACTTGGATTATCGTATGACTGGAACAGAGAAATTGCATCATATACACCAGAGTACTACAGATGGAACCAGTGGATATTTAAAAGAATGTATGAAAAGGGATTAGTATATAAGAAAACTTCTTTTGTAAATTGGTGCCCAGATTGTAATACTGTTCTTGCCAATGAACAGGTAGAAGACGGAATGTGTTGGAGACACTCCAAAACAGCAGTTATACAAAAAGAACTGGAGCAATGGTTCTTTAAAATCACGGAATATGCAGATGAACTTCTCACAGGTCATAATGAACTTAAAGAAGGTTGGCCAGAGAAGGTTCTTACGATGCAGAAAAACTGGATAGGAAAATCTTTCGGAACGGAGATAGAATTTACTGTAAAAGAGACAGGAGAGAAGTTGCCTGTATTTACAACAAGAATAGATACAGTTTTTGGAGTTACATACTGTGTTCTTGCTCCTGAGCATCCTATGGTAACAGAGATTCTAAAGACAAACTCTTCCATAAAAACTGCTGTTGAAGCTATGAAGAATACTGATATGATAGAAAGAAGTGCAGAGGGACGAGAGAAGAATGGAGTATTCACAGGATGGCATGTTGAGAATCCTGTAAATGGTGAAATCTCACAGCTCTGGATTGGAGATTATGTACTTATGAACTATGGAACAGGAGCTGTTATGGCTGTTCCAGCTCATGATGAAAGAGATTTTGCTTTCGCAAAAAAATATGATTTGCCAATAAAGGTAGTTATAAATCCTATAGATAAAGAGAGCAAGCAGGTCATATCAATAGTTGCTGAAGAGATGAAGAATGCTTTTATAGGTTCAGGAAAAATCTGTAACTCAGGAGAATTCAACGGAGTAACCAATAAAGAAGCTATGACTAAAATGGCTGAATTTGTTGAAGGAAAAGGTTATGGAAAACGTACAACAAAATATAGACTGAAAGATTGGGGAGTTTCTAGACAGAGATATTGGGGAACACCAATTCCAGCAATCTATTGTGATGACTGTGGAGTTGTGATGGAAAAAGATGAGAATCTTCCTGTAATGCTTCCAGATGATGTAACATTCAATGGATTGGGAAATCCAATCTCTACTTCTGAAAAATATAAAAATGTTCCATGTCCATCTTGCGGGAAAAATGCTAGAAGAGATACGGATACTATGGATACTTTTGTAGATTCATCGTGGTATTATCTAAGATATTGTGATCCGAAAAATACAAATTTACCATTCTCTAAAGAAGTTGTAGATCTTTGGTCACCAGTAGATCAATATATCGGAGGAATAGAGCATGCAGTTATGCACCTACTATACTCAAGATTTTTTCATAAAGTCTTAAGGGATTTAGGTCTTATAAGTACAAGTGAACCCTTCAAAAGATTATTGACACAGGGAATGGTACTCGGACCATCATATTATTCTGAAAAGGGAAATAAATTCTTAACTCCTGAAGAAGTAGATATAAAAGGTGAGAAAGCATTCTCTAAAGTTACTGGGGAAGAGATGCTTGTTAAAATAGAAAAAATGTCTAAATCTAAAAATAATGGAGTAGATCCAGAAGAGATGATAAAAAAATACGGTGCAGATACAACTAGATTATTTATCATGTTTGCAGCTCCACCAGAAAAAGAGTTAGAGTGGAATGAAAATGGATTGGCAGGAGCCCACAGATTCCTTACAAGGCTTTGGAAGCTTGTAAATGAAAATATGGATAAAATTGATTCTACTCCGGTGACAGACTATTCTGTTATTTCTAAAAATGATAAAAAAATAATAAGAAAACTCAATCAGACAGTTAAAAAAGTTACAGAATCAATAGAAAATGATTATCATTTCAATACTGCTATAGCTGCCAATATGGAGCTTTTAAATGAGACTCAGGAGTATCTGAATACTTTTGAAAATAATCTTGAAGCAAAAAAAGTTTTAGGAGAAGTTCTAAAAAAAGTTGTAGTAATGCTTTCTCCATTTGTTCCTCATTTCTCCCAGGAACTTTGGACAACACTTGGAAATACAACCCCGATTTTTGAGGAAAAGTGGGTTGAATACAGAGAAGAACTCACAATTTCAGATGAGGTTGTAGTTGCTATTCAGGTCAATGGAAAAGTTAGAGGAACTATTGAAATTGATAGAAATATGCTTAAAGAAGAGCTTGAAAAACTAGCACTTGCTCATGAAAATGTAGTAAAACATATAGAAGGAATGAATATAATGAAAGTTATAATAGTTCCTGGAAAGATAGTAAATATAGTTGTAAAATAGTGAAAAAAAGGCTGCTCTTAGGGACAGCCTTTTTTTTAAAGGAGGAATTTTATGGAAAAATATGTCTTGGTTGGTGAAAATATAAGCTATACACTTTCTCCAAAGCTTCATAAAATTTTTTTTCAGGAGATGGGGATAGACGGTGAGTATGGAATAGAAGACGGGAGTGGTAAAGGAAAAAAAGAAAGTTTTTTAGAGTCTATAGTAAGCAGAATAAGGAGAGGAGACTTAAAGGGAGCAAATATAACAGTTCCATATAAAGAAGAAATACTGAAATATATAGATATTTTAGATTCGGAAGCTAGAAAGATTGGTTCAGTAAATACATTGGTTCTAGAAAACGGGAAGATAAAAGGATATAATACAGATTATATAGGAGTATTAGCTACACTTAATAAAATGAAAATAAATATTAGGGATAGGAAAGTGTATATTTTAGGAAATGGTGGAAGTGCAAAGGCTGTATTCCATGCTGTAATTATAGGAGGAGGCATACCGTACATCATATCCAGAAATCCAAATAACGAAAATAATCAAATCCCAAAAATAAAAAATATGATGTCATATTCAGATATGGAAAAGATGGTTTTAGGAGAAGAGAAAGAGTCGATTCTCATAAATACAACTCCAATAGGAAATATGAATCACCTAAATATATCTCCGGTATCTCAAAATATTGCGGAAAAATTTCAAGCTATATTGGACCTCCATTACAGGCCATTAAAAACAAAACTTATGGAATATTCACCGAATAGTGAAAATGGTCTTTATATGCTTACAGTTCAAGGGATAGAATCTGAAAAAATTTGGAATAAAAATTTGGATTTTTCAAACAAAAAAGATATAATAGAGAAAATTTATGAGAATTTGAAGGAGGAGCTGGAGAAAAATGAATAAATTAGTGATAGTTTGCCCACACTGTAAACAAAAAATGAAGCTGGGAACAAAAATAGCAAAATATCGTTGTCCACACTGTAAAGAGATATATAAATTAAACTTGGTAACCTTGATATCTTTGAAAATAAAAAATTTTTTTAAAGGAATAGCAGAAACCTTAACGGATGGTAAGAATAATTTAAGAAAAAAATATTCCGATGCTAAAAGAACAGCAGAATATATGGCACAAGTAAGGAAAAATATGAAGCAGGATCCAAATTGGTCAAATTACCACAGAGAACAGAAGGAACAAAAGAGAGAAACAAAAAGTGAGAAATTAAAAAAATTTTTTAAAAGGTGAAACTATTTTTTCTTGAGGGGAGGATTATGAAAAAAATTTATTTAATGGTATTATTTTTACTTTCAATATGCTTATACGGAGAAGGGGTAAATGACGAATTCAATATAGAACAGCCACCTTTAGAAGAACTTTCATTATTGACTATAAGAGATGAAATAAAATCCAGCGAAGTTATTTCGGCAATGAATGGAGAGATAACAAAGTTAAAATTAGAATTAACAGTGGCTCAAAAAAGAATGGATCTTATGGACAAAATAATAGCAGATAAAAATCAACTTACCGACGAACTGGACAATAAAATAGAGTTGCTTAATATTCAAGTAAAGGAATATCAGGAAAAGGAAAAAAGCAATAAAGATGGATTTGAAAAAAATGCTATAAAAAAAATATATCAGATAGGAGCTACTATAGTCTTAATAATAATTTTTATATTTATAGTCGCTTTAAGTCTTCTTATGTTGCAGGGAGCTAAAAATAAAAAAATGTTAGAAGAGTGGAAAGACATGTTTGAGTTGAACAAAAATAAAAGAGATTTAATGAATGAAGAGCATCAGAAATATGTCTTTCAAAAAAATAAAGAAGAGATAGAAGAGGATTTCGACTTTATAATAAAGGGATAAAAACAAAAAAATCTTCTTGAAAAGAACGCAAGAAGATTTTTTTTATTTTTAAAACAAAAAAATATTGACGAAAAATAATATTTGTGATATTATTTATTTTGTCCACGACGAAAAGCGTGAACGAAACAAAAAGGACATTAACAACAGAATAGAGAAGTAATCTAATAAATCTTTGAACTAAATTAGTTCAGAAAATTCTCAGTAATGAGACGTCA
>JBOFCM010000178.1:0-1175 GCA_051646055.1 Fusobacteriaceae bacterium | reverse complement strand
CTCTTTCCCGAGCTATCCCTATAGAAATACTCCTCCATACTCTCCACCCGTCCATCTTTCAGATAGCCGTCTAGAAGGTAGAGTTCGTAGAGCCCCATCTCCTGAACTGTCTCCAGAAGATAATCCTTTTTTCTGTTCTCCTCCTCCAGTCTTCCTCTTCCACCCCTCAGTCTCACAGCTTTGTTCAAAAAAGAGGAGATTCCCAGAAGAATAACTCCAAGAAAAACAGTCTGTTTCAGTATAAAGCCTCTGTTTTTCAAAGAATGCCTCCTCCAGTTATCCCACGTTCCATAACCTCTCCTCTTCTCTCCTTCAGATGGATAAATATATCTCCATCTCTTCGGAAAAAAAATCCGACCTGAACATCTGAAGAGAGAATCTCCTCCTTCCCTCCTTTGAGATTATTTACAGGTATATACCTAATATGTTTTCCTTGATTGGCCGTCTCCATGAAACGGAAGATATGCCCCTGGGTAGCCAGCTTCCAGACCCCTTTTTCTTCGCAGAGAGATGCCACTTCTATATAGACTCCGTTTCCCTTTTCTCCCCCAGCCTCAATTCTGGACAGATCTATCTCCCGATTAGAAAGGGTGGAGGTGGTATCTATCATAATGATTTTTCCGCCTAGAGCTGATCCGCTCTGCCAGGCCAGTGTTTCAAATATTCTCTGTCCTGACATCCCCAGACTTTTTTCCTGGGAGGCCTGAAAGATTTTCATGGAGGAAGTGAGAACAGGATTCATAACCTGAAAAAGCAGAGCTGAAAGAGCTATCCCTGCTACCAGCTCCACCAGGGAGAAACCTCCTCTCCTGTTTTTCTCTCTTACCTGCATATCCCTTCCTTTCTGTCAGTTATCAGAATATAACTCTCTTCACCGGAATAATTCACTATCTCCACTTCAATCTCTGACTCCAATCCTGCCCCCTTCAAAATTCCCTCTCTTATTATCTCCTCCCCCCTCTCAGTTTTTTTATCCTGAAGAAATCTGAGGAAAAAACTACTCTGGGAAAAAACAGGAAGTATTACCAGGGATATTATCGCCAAAGAGAGGACAATTTCCACCATTATAAATCCTTTATTTTTGATTATATACATATCTATCTCACCATCTCCCAACCCACAAGATTTTTGGCCCCTGAAGTTTCATGATACTTATCTATATTTCCCAAGACTGC
>JBOFCM010000177.1:0-36809 GCA_051646055.1 Fusobacteriaceae bacterium | reverse complement strand
CGGGGGTACACCTGGTCACATTTCGAACCCAGAAGTTAAGCCCGTAAACGCTGAAGGTACTTGGTGGGAAGCTGCCCGGGAGAATAGGAATTTGCCAAGTTATATGAAAAGAGGAGCTGATGCTCCTCTTTTTTTTGTTATTAATTTAATTTTTAAGCATGAGAGCAGCACCGATAGCTCCGGCATATTTACCTAAAGGATGTGAAATGACATCTTTTTTTAATTTTTTAGATAATTCTTGAATAAAATAGGGACTGGAACAAAGCCCCCCTGAAAGAAAATATTTATCAGATTCCCTACCACGGCTGGCTAAGCCTGAAACTTTTCCTACCACTGATGCAATAACACCATTGGCAATATCCTCTTTAGCTGCACCTTTTCCCATAAGGCTTATGACTTCGCTTTCAGCAAAAACTGTACACATGGAGGAAATCTCAACTTTTTCTCCCTCCTGAGCTAAATTATAGAGATTATCCAAAGTAATTCCTAAACTGTTGGCCATAATCTCGATAAATCTCCCTGTTCCTGCTGAACATTTATCATTCATAAGAAAATTTTCCACATATCCATCACTAACTTCAATAATCTTTGTATCCTGTCCACCTACATCTATTATGGTAAAATCATCTTTCTGAGAAAGATATTGAACACCCTTGCTGTGACAAGTAATCTCTGTAACTGTTTTTTCAGCATAGGGAACAGATATCCGGCCATATCCTGTGGCAATGACCCTGCAATGAGAAAAATCATATCCTTCTATCTCCAAATCTCTTCTAATTTTTTCAGAAGTCTCAACACTGCTCCAACCGCTGGGAAGTGAAAAAGTTTTATCTAATTGTTCTCCTTTGAAAATTGCCACTTTAGTAGCAGTAGAGCCAATATCTATTCCTATTCTGATATCCATATTTACCCCTATCCTTTTCTTTTTAAATTTGCTATACTGTGTTTGTTATATTAACATTTTAATTTGAAATAGTCAATTAAAGTGTAAAAAATGGATATTTAGGATATGAAGACAGTGTACGCCGAGTGTGGCAACCTTTTGGAAAAAAAGTTATGTGGATTTCTCAATGAGGATCGTTTTTAGTTGAATTAGGAGCAGAAAAATGTCAAAAGATGTGAAAGAGATTATAAGAGAGTTCAAAGATGCTAGAAAGGATGGATTTATTCATGCTAAAGAGATAAAAGAAAGTGGTGGTAGTATAGTGGGAACTTATTGTACCTATACTCCTAAAGAGTTGATATATGCAGTTGGTGCCTATCCGGTTTCACTCTGTGCAGTGAGTGAGGAAACAATACCTGCGGGGGAAAAACACCTCCCAAAAAATCTCTGTCCTCTTATAAAATCAAGCTATGGTCATGCCTTGAAAGACAGTTGTCCATATATGTATTTTTCAGATTTGGTGGTAGGAGAAACTACCTGTGATGGAAAGAAAAAAATGTATGAACTTTTGGGTGAGATAAAAGATACCTACGTCATGGAACTTCCCAACAATCAGGAAAACGAGTATGCTAAAGTTATGTGGAAGCAGGAAATCCTCAAGTTCCGTAGTAAATTAGAAGATAAATTCAGAAAAAAAATAGATGATGAAAGTTTGAGAAAAGCTATAAAAGATTGCAATGAAGAGAGAAAAATTCTGAAAGAATTTTATGGACTGGGAAAACTTGTTCCCCCACCTCTTACAGGGCAGGAGATGCAAACTATTCTCAGTGCAGTAGTTTATAGTTTTCATAGGGAGGAGCAGAACAAAAAAATAGTTCAACTTACAGAGTTGTTCCGTGAAATACATAGAAATGGAGAAGAAAGAGTTTCTCCTAATGCTCCAAGAATTCTCATCACAGGGTGTCCGATAGGAGGAGTTGCCGATAAAATAATAAACCAGTTGGAAGAGGTGGGAGCAGTTGTAGTGGCCTATGAAAACTGTGGGGGAGCTAAAAATTTGGCCCGTCTTGTGGACGAAACCCAAGATCCTATAGATGCTCTAGCAGAAAAATATCTCTCCATTCCATGTTCAGTTATGAGTCCTAACAAGGGCAGAGAAGAGCTTCTGGAGGAACTCATTCAAGAATATAAGGTAGATGGTGTAGTTGAAATTGTTCTTCAGGCCTGTCATACATACGCTGTTGAAACTAGAAACATAAAGAAAAAAGTCAGCTCCCTGGGAGTTCCTTTTATGTCTTTGGAGACGGATTACTCCAAATCCGACTCAGGACAGATTCGGACAAGATTGGAAGCCTTTGTAGAAATGCTCTAAAGCTTTGTGTTATAATAAGAAAAGCGAAATGAAGGAGGAAAATCCTATGAAAGAAAAAAAAGTAGAACACGGAGCTAATCTCTATGAGATTTCTGAGATGTTAGGAGTAAAAAAAGGAGAAATTTTAGATTTTAGTTCCAATATAAATCCCTATGGAGCTAGTGAAAAGGGAAAAGAAGCAATAATAAAAAATATAGATGCAGTATCCATCTATCCTGATCCTGATTATGTCGGCTTGAAAAAAGCTATAGGGAGTTATTGCGGGGTGAAAGAGGAGAGCATTATTTTGGGAAGTGGAGCTACAGAACTTATTGGTGCTCTTATAAAATCTGTAAATCCTAAAAAAACTTTACTGCTATCACCGGCATATTCAGAATATGAGAGAGAGCTGAAAAAAATAGGGTGCCATATCCATGAATTTCCTTATAAAAAAGAGATAAACTTTCAGATAGATATAGATGAACTTTTGGCAAAAATAAAAGATGCAGATTATGATCTTATAATAATCTGCAATCCCAATAATCCTACTGGAATCTCTCTGGATAAAGGGAAATTGGAAATGATATTGAAAAATTTTTCAGGAGTTCTCATGATAGATGAAACCTATATTGAATTTACAGAGCTGGAGAAATATTCTGGGACACCTTTGGTAGAAAAATATCCCAATCTCTTCCTTATAAGAGGGACATCTAAATTTTTTGCGACTCCTGGAATAAGATTGGGCTATGCTCTGGTAGCTCAGGGAGAGTTAAGAGAAAAAGTAATATCTTATTCTAGCCTTTGGAATATAAATATATTTGCTGCTATCATGGGAGAGACCATGTTTGGTGACAGAGAATATATAGAAAGTTGTAGGGATAAAATTTTAAAAGAGAGAGAATATCTCCAAGAAGCTCTGAGCTCTTTGAAGAATATAAAAGTATACAAAAGTACCAGTAACTTTATCCTATGCCAAATTACAGGTGGCGACCTAAAAGCAGAAAACCTTAGAGAGATTCTGCTCAAAGAGGGGATGGTAATAAGAGATGCCTCTAAATTTTCTGGACTGGATAAAATGTTTTTTAGGGTCTGCATTCTGAAAAATGAGGAAAACAGAAAACTCATAAATAAACTAGAGAAAATTTTTGGAAAAAAATAAAAAAACAAAAAATAATTGTTGACATTTTATGACAAAGATGATATACTCATAAATGTCTTGAGAAGTATATCAATTTTAAAACTCTCTTATTACCATAATAATTTTTGTATGGGAGGACCTATTAAGGGTACCGTTAGAGCATAGTGGAGGTGTAAGAGTTGAGAGTAAATATTCAATTAGAATGTACAGAGTGCAAAAGAAGAAACTACAGTACGTCTAAAAACAAGAAAAACACAACTGAGAGATTAGAAGTGAGCAAGTATTGTAAATGGGACAAAAAAGTTACTGTACACAAAGAAACTAAGAAGTAATTCTTAGTAACAACACAAAATAGTTTACAACATGCAGGTCAATGGCTCAATTGGTAGAGCATCGGTCTCCAAAACCGAGGGTTGGGGGTTCGAGTCCCTCTTGGCCTGCCATTTTTTTATGAAAAACTAAAAAAATTACAAGGTGGTTTCGTATGAATCTATTAAAGGGAATCAAGATGGAGTATTCCAAGGTTCAATGGCCTAAAAAATCAGAAACAAAACATGCGACTGTATGGGTTGTCATAATGAGTAGCGTGTTAAGTTTATACTTGGGAGTTTTTGATATAATTGCTTCTAGACTTTTGAAGTTACTCACGTCAGTAATCGGAGGGTAATTAATGGAAAATATTGAGAAAAAAATAGAAAAAAAATGGTTTATGATACATACTTATTCTGGATACGAGAAAAAAGTAAAAACTGATCTTGATCAGAAAATCGATGCTCTTGGAATGAGAGATATCGTTACTAAGATTCTTGTGCCTGAAGAGGTAACTATCGAAACTGTAAGAAACAAGAAAAAAGAAGTTGCGAGAAAACTTTTTCCTGGATATGTAATGCTAGAAATGGTAGCTACAAGGGAAGAGAGCGACACAGGAATAAACTACAAGGTTGACTCAGATGCTTGGTATGTTGTAAGAAACACCAACGGAGTTACTGGATTTGTAGGAGTTGGTTCTGACCCTATCCCTATGGAAGATTACGAAGTTAAAAACGTATTCGATACTATTGGATATGAGGAAGAGAAACCAGCTAGAGAAGTAATCAAAGTAGACTTTATTGTAGGAGACTATGTAGAAATCGTCGATGGTGGTTTTGAAGGTCACGAAGGTAAAATCTATGAGATTGACGAAGAGCACGCAAAAGTTAAAGTTATGCTGGATCTATTCGGAAGAATGACTTCAGTTGAACTGGATTTTGCAAGTGTAAAAAAAGCATTATAAAATAGCTTAGAAAAGAAAAGCGCACAATTCGCGGAGGTGTAAATTAAAGATGGCAAAAGAAGTAGTTAAAATTATAAAGTTACAATTACCTGCAGGAAAGGCTAACCCGGCTCCACCAGTAGGACCAGCTCTAGGACAACACGGAGTTAACATCATGGAATTCTGTAAAGGATTCAATGCAAAAACTCAGGATAAAGCAGGATGGATAATCCCAGTTGAGATCTCTGTTTACAATGACAGAAGTTTCACATTTATCCTTAAAACTCCACCAGCTTCTGATCTAATCAAGAAAGCTGCTGGAATCACATCTGGAGCTAAAAACTCGAAGAAAGAAACTGTTGGATCAATCAACAGAGCTAAACTTCAAGAACTTGCTGAAACAAAAATGACTGACCTGAATGCAGGATCAATCGAAGCAGCTATGAACATAATAGCTGGATCTGCAAGATCAATGGGTGTAAAAATAGTAGACTAATTATTCTAATTATAGAAAAAAGCTAGAGGCTTTTTATTCAGTGGTAGGAATAAAATCCTGAGACCACATAGAGGAGGAATTATTAATGGCAAACAAGAGAGGTAAAAAATACCTAGAAATAGCTAAACTAGTAGAAACTGGAAAGTTATACGAAGTTAAAGAAGGAATAGAGCTTGCTCAGAAAACTAAAACTGCAAAGTTTGTTGAAACTGTAGAAGTTGCTCTAAGACTTGGAGTAGATCCAAGACATGCTGACCAACAAGTTAGAGGTACAGTTGTACTTCCAAACGGAACTGGTAAGACAGTAAAAGTATTAGCAATCACTTCAGGTGCTAACATAGAGAAGGCTCTAGGAGCAGGTGCAGATTATGCAGGTGCTGAAGAGTACATCGAGAAAATTCAACAGGGATGGTTCGATTTCGATCTAGTAATCGCTACTCCAGATATGATGCCTAAGCTAGGAAGATTAGGAAAAGTACTTGGAACTAAAGGATTAATGCCAAACCCTAAATCAGGAACAGTTACAGCTGATATCGCTGGAGCAGTATCTGAGTTCAAAAGAGGAAAACTTGCTTTCAGAGTTGACAAGTTAGGATCAATCCACGTGCCAATCGGTAAAGTAGATTTCCCTGCTGAGAAACTTGAAGAGAACTTCAAAGCTTTCTTAGGAGAAATCATCAGATTAAAGCCATCTGCAGCTAAAGGTCAATACCTTAGAACAGTTGCTGTGTCTCTAACAATGGGACCAGGAATCAAGATGGATCCAGTTCTAGTTACTAAGTACGTAGAGTCTAAGTAATCAGAAAATAGTTTAGTTGGATAAATAAATTAAATATAGATCCAAACCAAAGACCGCAGGAGGTTGAAAGAAACCATAAAGCCTGCCGAGGTTGGAGTAGATGTGTTCCATCAACCTCAACAGAGAACATGTATACCTCCGTTCTCCTTTGGAAAGCGGAGGTAATTTTTTAAAAAAAGAGGAGGTGAATCAATTATGGCAAATCAAGTTAAAAAAGAACTTGTAGCAGAATTGGTTGAAAAAATTCAAAAGGCTCAATCTATCGTGCTTGTTGATTATCAAGGTTTATCAGTTAACGCTGAGACAGCTCTGAGAAAAACTTTAAGAGAGAACGGTGGAGAGTATTTAGTTGCTAAGAACAGATTATTTAAGATAGCTCTTAAAGAAGCTGGAGTGACTGACTCATTTGATGAATTACTAGAAGGGACTACTTCATTCGCATTCGGATATGCTGATCCAGTAGCACCTGCAAAGGCAATATTCGACCTTGCTTCATCAAAAGAGATGAAAAAAGCTCAAATCTTTAAGATTAAAGGTGGAGTTTTAACTGGAAAGAGAATAGAGGCAGCTGGAGTAGAAGGTCTAGCTAAATTACCATCGAGAGATCAATTACTATCTATGGTACTTAACTCAATGCTTGGACCAATCAGAAAGCTTGCTTACGCAGCAGTGGCTATCTCTGATAAGAAAGAGGCGTAATCGCATCTTTTACTGAAAAATATAAAAAATTAAACGTAAGTTATTTAAAATTTAAGGAGGAAAAAATTATGTCATTCGATAGAGCAAAATTTATAGCTGAGTTAGAAGCTATGACTGTATTAGAGTTAAAAGAGTTAGTAACAGCACTTGAGGAGCACTTTGGAGTAACTGCAGCTGCACCAGTAGCAGTAGCAGGACCAGCAGCTGAGGCTGTTGAAGAGAAGACAGCTTTCGATATCGTTCTTAAGAGCGCTGGAGCTTCAAAAATCAACGTTATCAAAGAGGTTAGAGCTATAACTGGTCTTGGACTAAAAGAAGCTAAAGACCTAGTTGACAACGGTGGAAACATCAAAGAGGGAGTTTCTAAAGAAGAAGCTGAAGAGATCAAAGCTAAATTAACAGCAGTTGGAGCAGAAATCGAAGTTAAGTAATTTCTGAACCGAGATTATACTCTCAAAATAAATAGGCACTCTAAAATATTAGAGTGCCTTTTTACACATTATTGCATTATTCTATAAACTATGGTATAATATAAAATGCAAATATTGGTTTTATCCTCTTAGGGGATATTTTTGTATTTGTGTTAATACTTAATCTTTTGAAAATAGAAAGAGGGTATTAATAAGGAATTTATTTTTAGAGGGTTAAGCATTAACTTTTAGAGAATTAAGATAGAGAAGGAGTGTGAATTGATGGGGAAACTCGTTGAAAGATTAAACTTTGGAAGAATTAAAGAAAGAGGAGAGATGCCACATTTCCTAGAATTCCAATTGGATTCTTACGAGGATTTTTTACAGACAAAAGAGACTCCTAACAGCAGAAAAAACCAGGGGTTAGAAGCTGCTTTTAGAGAAGTTTTTCCGATTGAATCTTCAAATGGTGATATAAGACTGGAGTATATGTCGTATGAGCTGCATGAAGCTGAGGCTCCGTTAAATG
The DNA here is from genome assembly GCA_051646055.1 of Fusobacteriaceae bacterium. GTDB lineage: Bacteria > Fusobacteriota > Fusobacteriia > Fusobacteriales > Fusobacteriaceae > JAGNZR01. The sequence continues at coordinate 29,252 of JBOFCM010000177.1, read as the reverse complement.
ATGAGCTTGAGTGTAAGAAAAGAGGAAAGACATATTCATCATCGCTTAAGGTAAGACTACAACTTCAAAACAAGAAAAACGGAAATGAGATTCAGGAAACTCTTGTTTACTTTGGAGAAGTTCCAACAATGACTCCAAGAGGAACATTTATCATAAATGGAGCAGAGAGAGTAGTTGTTTCTCAACTACATAGATCACCAGGAGTTTCCTTCAATAAAGAGGTAAACATCCAGACTGGTAAAGATCTTTACTCTGGAAAAATCATACCGTATAAAGGTACATGGTTAGAGTTCGAAACAGATAAAGATGACTGTCTTCAGGTTAAAATAGATAGAAAGAAAAAAGTTCTAGCTACTGTATTCCTAAAAGCTGTCGACTTCTTTGAGAGCAACGATGATGTAAAAGAGTTCTTCTTAGATACTAAAGAGATAGATTTACAACAGTTCTATACAAATCCTAAATTTAAGAGCAGAGAAGATATACTAGAGAAGCTGTCAACTGAGTTTGAAGGAAGTTTCCTAAAACAGGATCTGTATGACATGGAAACAGGAGAAGTTAAGGCTTTTACAGGTGACCTTATAACTAAAGCTCTAGTTGAGCAGATAGTAGATGACAGAGTTGAAAAAATCCTATGTTGGAAAGTAAATCCAGAGGATATACTTCTTGCCAATACAATAATAAGAGATACTGCTAAATCAAAAGATGAAGCGGTAACAGAGGTATTTAAAAAATTAAGACCTGGAGATCTTGTAACAATAGATTCAGCTAGATCGCTTATAAAGCAGATGTTCTTCAACCCTCAGAGATATGATCTTGAGCCGGTTGGAAGATACAAGATGAATAAGAGACTTAAGATTGAATTACCAGAAGATCAAATCCTTCTTACAAAAGAAGATATAATCGCAACAATGAAGTATGTAATCAGTCTGAATGCTGGACAGGGACATACAGATGACATAGACAACCTATCTAACAGAAGGGTAAGAGGAGTAGGAGAGCTTCTTCTGATGCAGATTAGGGCAGGACTTTCTAAGATGGCTAAGATGGTAAAGGAAAAAATGACAGTTCAGGATTCTGAATCAATCACTTCTCAATCACTTCTTAACACAAGACCTCTTAATGCACTTATTCTGGACTTCTTCGGTTCAGGACAGCTTTCTCAGTTCATGGACCAGTCAAACCCTCTTGCAGAGCTTACTCATAAGAGAAGAATATCTGCACTTGGACCTGGAGGACTTTCAAGAGAACGTGCTGGATTCGAGGTTAGAGACGTACATGATTCCCACTACGGAAGAATATGTCCAATAGAGACACCAGAGGGACCAAACATCGGTCTTATCGGATCACTTGCTACTTATGCAAAAGTAAACAAATATGGATTTATCGAGACTCCATATGTAAAGATAAAAGATGGAAAAGCTGATTTCAGCGATATCAGATATCTTGCAGCAGATGAGGAAGAGGGACTATTTATAGCTCAAGCAGATACTAAAATAGCCGAAGATGGAACTATCTTAGGAGAAGCTGTATGTAGATTTGGACATGACATAGTACATGTACATGGAGAGAAAGTAGATTTCCTAGATGTATCTCCTAAGCAGGTAGTATCAGTGTCAGCTGGACTTATTCCATTCCTTGAGCACGATGACGCCAACAGAGCCCTGATGGGATCAAACATGCAGAGACAGGCCGTACCTCTTCTTAGAGCTGAAGCACCGTTTATCGGAACAGGACTAGAGAGAAAGGTTGCTGTAGATTCTGGAGCAGTTATTGTATCTAGAGTTGATGGAGTTATCTCATACGTGGATGCAAGCAAGATTCAGATTGAAGATACTGAAGGAAAACTTCACACACATAAACTTCTTAACTATGAGAGATCTAACCAGGCTATGTGTCTACACCAGACTCCACTTGTTCTACCAGGACATGCAGTTAAGAAAGGGGATATCGTAGCTGATGGACCTGCAACTAAGGGCGGAGATCTTGCTCTTGGAAGAAATATTCTTATGGCATTCATGCCTTGGGAAGGATATAACTATGAGGATGCGATTCTTATCTCTGACAGACTTAGAAAAGAAGACGTATTCACATCTATACATATAGAAGAGTATGAGATAGAGGCTAGAGCTACTAAACTAGGAGATGAAGAGATCACTAGAGAGATACCAAACGTATCTGAAGAGACTCTGAGCAATCTAGATGCAAGCGGAATAATAAAAATAGGTTCTGAAGTACAGCCAGGAGATATTCTTGTTGGAAAAACAGCTCCTAAGGGAGAAACAGAGCCACCTGCTGAGGAGAAACTACTGAGAGCAATCTTCGGAGACAAAGCTAGAGATGTAAGAGATACATCACTTAGAATGCCACACGGTTCAAAAGGAACAGTTGTAGAGATTCTTGAGCTTTCTAAAGAGAATGGAGATGAGCTTAAAGCTGGAGTAAACAAGGTAATAAGAGTATTCGTTGCTGAAAAGAGAAAGATAACTGTTGGAGATAAGATGTCTGGACGTCACGGAAATAAAGGTGTCGTTTCAAGAGTACTTCCAGCAGAGGATATGCCGTTCCTAGCAGACGGAACTCATTTAGATGTTGTAATCAATCCACTAGGAGTTCCTTCACGTATGAATATCGGACAGGTACTTGAGGTTCATATGAGTATGGCCATGGGTAAACTGAACGGTGGAACATATATTGAAACACCGGTATTTGATGGAGCATCTGAGGAGCAAGTTAAAGACTATCTAGAAAAAGCTGGATTCCCAAGAAAAGGTAAAGTAGAACTATTTGACGGAAGAACAGGAGAACCATTTGATAATCCTGTAACTGTTGGTAGAATGTACATGCTGAAACTTCACCATCTGGTTGAGGACAAGATGCACGCGAGAGCAATTGGACCTTACTCACTGGTTACACAGCAGCCACTTGGAGGAAAAGCTCAGTTCGGAGGACAGAGACTTGGAGAGATGGAGGTTTGGGCACTAGAGGCATACGGAGCTTCAAATATCCTACAAGAGATGCTGACAGTTAAGTCAGACGATATAAACGGAAGAACAAAAACTTATGAAGCGATTATTAAAGGTGAACCGATGCCAGAACCGGATCTTCCAGAATCGTTCAAAGTACTTCTGAAAGAGTTCCAAGCACTAGCATTAGATGTAGAACTTTTAGATTTAGAGGACAATATAATAGATGTCAACGATGAGCACGGAAGTGAAGAAACTTTAAGCGAGTTTTCTCTATCAAGTTTAACTGACAATATAGAAGAATAGTCAAGGAGGTTTTGCATTTAACATGGGTGTTAAAAATTTCGATAAGATAAGAATTAGATTAGCTTCACCTGCTAAAATAGAAGAATGGTCATATGGAGAGGTAACAAAGCCGGAGACAATAAACTATAGAACACTTAACCCTGAGATGGAAGGATTATTTTGTGAAAAAATATTCGGACCAACAAAGGATTGGGAATGTGCTTGTGGAAAGTACAAAAGAATGAGATATAAAGGAACTATCTGCGAAAAGTGTGGAGTAGAAGTTACTAGATCAAAAGTAAGAAGAGAGAGAATGGGACACATAGCCTTAGCGGCTCCTGTGTCTCACATCTGGTACTCTAAAGGGACACCTAACAAGATGTCCCTTATTATAGGGCTATCTCCAAAAGAGCTGGAATCAGTTCTTTACTTTGCAAGATACGTTGTAACAATGAGTGGAGACTCTGGTCAGGAAGTTGGAAAGATACTTACTGAGAGAGAGTATAAGAAACTCAAATATGACGCTATAACTGCTGGAGATTCAAGATTCGAAGCTATGATGGGAGCAGAAGCTATATTGAAGCTTCTTGAGAGCATAAATCTTGAGCCACTTAAAAATGAGCTTGAACTTGAGCTTGAAACAGTAACTTCAGCTCAAAAGAGAAAAAAGTTGGTAAAAAGACTTAAAATAGTTAGAGACTTCATAGCTTCTGGAAATCGTCCTGACTGGATGATCATGAGAAATGTTCCAGTTATTCCAGCTGATCTAAGACCAATGGTTCAGCTAGATGGTGGAAGATTCGCTACTTCAGATTTGAATGATCTTTACAGAAGAGTTATCAACAGAAACAACAGACTTAAGAAACTATTGGAAATTGGAGCTCCTGAAATCGTTGTTAAAAACGAAAAACGTATGCTTCAAGAAGCTGTAGATGCTCTTATAGATAATGGAAGAAGAGGAAAGCCAGTTGTTGCTCAAAACAACAGAGAGCTAAAATCTCTATCGGATATGCTAAAAGGAAAACAGGGAAGATTCAGACAGAACCTTCTTGGAAAACGTGTGGACTACTCGGCGAGATCGGTTATCGTAGTAGGACCGTCATTAAAAATGAACCAGTGTGGAATACCAAAAAAGATGGCTCTAGAGCTTTACAAACCTTTCATAATGAGAGAACTTGTTAAGAGAGAGCTAGCTACTAACATAAAAACTGCTAAGAAACTTGTTGAAGAAGCAGACGATAAAGTATGGGATGTAATCGAGGATGTAATCCAGGATCACCCAGTTCTACTTAACAGAGCTCCAACTCTTCATAGACTTTCAATTCAAGCCTTTGAGCCTGTACTGATAGAAGGTAAAGCAATCAGACTTCACCCTCTTGTATGTTCGGCATTTAACGCTGACTTTGACGGAGACCAGATGGCAGTTCACCTAATGCTTTCACCAGAAGCTATTGCTGAGGCAAAACTTCTGATGCTTGCACCAAATAACCTTATCCACCCTGCATCTGGAGAGCCAATAGCTGTTCCATCTCAGGATATGGTTATGGGTAATTTCTATATGACTAAGGACAGACCAGGTGCTAAGGGAGAGGGAATGATGTTCTCTAACTCTAACCAGTGTCTTCAGGCATATAACTTAGGAAGACTGGATACTCATGCCATAGTAAAAGTTAGAATCAATGGTGAATTAGTAGAGACTACTCCAGGAAGAATACTGTTTAACGATATGCTTCCAGAGCAAAATAGAAACTACGGAATAACTTTTGGTAAGAACCAGCTTAAAAAGCTTATAGGTGAGCTTTATGAGCAGCACGGATTTACAATTACATCTGAGTTAATAAATGATATCAAAAACTTCGGATACCACTATGCAACATTTGCAGGAGTATCTGTTGGAATAGAGGATCTTGAGGTTCCAGCTTCTAAGAAAGATATTCTAGCTGACGCCGATAATCAGGTTGCAGCAATAGAGCAGGAATATATAAACGGAAAAATAATCAACGAAGAGAGATATAGAAAGACAATCGCGGTTTGGGCAGAGACTACAGAGAAAGTTACAAAGGCCATGATGGACGGACTAGACCAGTTCAATCCGGTATATATGATGGCGAACTCTGGAGCCAGAGGATCGATTGCACAGATGAGACAGCTGGCAGCAATGAGAGGAAACATGACAGATACGCAAGGTCGTATCATCGAGGTTCCAATCAAGGCAAACTTCAGAGAGGGACTTACAGTAATGGAGTTCTTTATGTCATCACACGGAGCTAGAAAAGGTCTAGCGGATACGGCACTGAGAACAGCCGATTCAGGATACCTGACTAGAAGACTTGTTGATATATCTCACGAAGTTATAGTTAACTCTATAGATTGTGGAACTCATCAAGGTATCGAGGTTGCTGACCTTGTATCTGACGGATCTATCATTGAGAAACTTGAAGAAAGAATCAATGGAAGAGTTCTAGTTGAGGACCTTATAGATGAAGAGACAGGAGAGGTAATAGCTCCTAGAAATACAATGGTTAAGAAAGATCTGATAGCTAAGATAAAAGAATTAGATATCAAGAAAGTTAAGATCAGATCACCTCTAACATGTGCTCTTGAAAAAGGAGTTTGTCAGAAGTGTTACGGTATGGACCTTTCGAACCATAAGGAAATCCTAATAGGAGAGGCAGTTGGAGTTATAGCTGCGCAGTCTATCGGAGAACCAGGTACACAGCTTACAATGAGAACGTTCCACACTGGAGGAGTTGCGATGGCAACTGCAGCAGCACGTAGTATCAAAGCTGAAAACAGAGGAAGAGTTAAGTTTAAGGATGTAAAAATACTTCTGAACGAGGAAACTAATGAGAGAATCGTTGTTACTCAGTCAGCTAAACTTCTAATCGGAGATTATGATTATGAAATTGCTTCAGGATCTATACTTCAAGTTGAAGATGGTCAGATGATAGAAATCGGAGATGTTCTTGTAACGTTCGATCCATATCATATCCCTATTATCGCTGACCAAGATGGTAAGATAGAGTACAGAGAGCTTTACATCAAAGAAAACTATGATGAGAAGTTTGACGTTACAGAGTATCTTGCTGTTAAACCAGTAGAGACTGGAGATATGTCTCCAAGAGTACTTATCTATGATGATGAAGGAAACAAAAAAGAAAGCTATCCAATCCCATTCGGAGCCTACTTAATGGTTAAAGAGGGAGAGGAAGTTAGAAAAGGTCAGACAATAGCTAAGATCATCAAAGAGGGAGAAGGAACCAAGGATATCACCGGAGGTCTTCCAAGAATCCAGGAGCTATTTGAGGCGAGAAATCCTAAAGGAAAAGCTATCCTGACTGAAATAGATGGAAAAATTGAAATCACAAGCAGAAAGAAAAAAGGTATGAGAATACTGGTAGTTAGATCAACAACAGATGCTAACGAGTTCAAAGAGTACCTAATCCCAGCTGGAGAACACTTAGTTGTTACAGATGGAATGCTTGTAAAAGCAGCAGATAAACTTACTGATGGACCTAGATCTCCATTTGACGTACTGAACATTCAAGGACTAGTTGCTGCAGAGCAGTTCATCCTAGAGTCAGTTCAGCAGGTATATAGAGACCAGGGAGTTGGAGTAAACGATAAGCATATCGAGATAATCGTTAAGCAGATGTTTAAGAAAGTAAGAGTAGTTGACTCAGGATCTTCTCTATTCCTAGAGGATGAGGTTGTTGAAAAGAGAATAATAGACCAGGAAAACATAGAGCTTGAAAAAGCTGGAAAAACTCCAATCAAATATGACTATGTAATTCAGGGTATTACAAAAGCCGCTGTTAATACAGGAAGCTTTATCTCAGCAGCATCGTTCCAGGAAACAACTAAAGTTCTTTCAAATGCAGCAATTGAAGGAAAAGAGGATTATCTAGAGGGACTTAAAGAGAATGTAATCATAGGTAAAAAGATACCTGCTGGAACAGGATTCAGTGCCTATAAAAATGTTACAGCAAAACACTTAGACTAATTCGACAGAAAATATAGAGGCTACTCGCTGAGTAAGCCTCATATTTTTTAAATTATTCAATGGGAGAGCACTATGAAAAAAGGAAATTTATTTGTAGTTTCAGGACCAAGTGGTGCAGGAAAATCTACAGTATGTAAGCTAGTTCGCAAGATGCTTGGAATAAATCTTGCTGTTTCTGCTACAACAAGACAGCCTAGAACAGGAGAGAAGGATGGTGTAGAATATCATTTTCTATCTAAAGAAGAGTTCGAAAAGAAAATTCAGGCCAATGAATTTTTAGAATATGCCAATGTGCATGGAAATTATTATGGAACTCTTAAGGCTGAAGCTGAAACAAGAGTTCTAAGAGGAGAAAATGTCATACTTGAGATAGACGTTCAGGGTGGAATACAGGTAAAAAAAATATATCCTGATGTGCATATGATATTCTTCAAAACACCTACTCCTGAAGATCTGGAAAGAAGACTTAGAGGAAGAGGAACAGAGGCTGAAGATGTTGTTCAGCTAAGACTAAAAAATTCCCTGAAAGAGCTTCAATATGAGAGCTATTATGATGAAATAATCGTAAACGAGAGGGTAGAGCAGGCATGTAATGCTCTCATTGATATTATTGAAAGAGAGAGTAAATAATAGTTTTTGGAGGAAAAAATGGAGAGAAAGATAACTTTTGATGATCTTATAAGCAAGATACCCAATAAGTATGAGCTTACAATAGTAGTTGGAAAAAGAGCTAGAGATTTAGGGTTCCAGACAACTACAAAAAATGGAGAAAAAGAAACTACTATAAAGAGATGTTTTAAGGAGATTTTAGCTGGAAATCTTGTAGTAGGAGATATTGAAGAAATGGCTGCTGAATCTAAACTTTTAGAGGAAAACTTAGATGTCATGGATTAATAGAAATGGAGTAGCTCTGCTATGCAGTATGCTACTCTTTCTTTTTACCTCATGCAGAGGAAAAGAGCTAACGAGATACGATGAAGAGAAGTTTCTCTTTGGGACTCATATAAAAATGATTGTATTCGCTGAAAATAAAAAAGCAGCCCAAGATGCGATGAAATCAGCTTTTGATGAGATGGAGAGAATAGATAGAAAATATAATAGTAAAGATCTAAAAAGCGATATCTATAAATTAAATTCTCTTCCTGAAGGAGAAAAAAGTATAGAGCTAGACGAAGAGGGAAGATTCCTTTTCAATAAGGTAAATGAAATTTTTCAGCTCACAGAAAAAAAATATGATATAACCATCTATCCTCTGATGGAAATCTGGGGTTTTCTCGAGGACAGAGAGGAAAAAGTTCCTGGGGAGGGAGAGATAAAACAGGCTCAGAAACTTATAGGCTATGAAAATGTGGTTCTTTTAGGGAATAGACTCACTATTAATCCTCCTGTAAAAGAGATAGATACTGGCTCTTTTCTCAAGGGATATGCGGTGGAGAAAGCTGCTGATATGCTGAAAGAGAAGGGAATAGAATATGGATTTGTATCCTCTCTTTCAAGTATTGCTACTATTGGAGGAAAACCCGATGGTACAGCTTGGAAAGTTGGAATTCAAAATCCTCAATCTCCGGAAGAACTTTTGGGGATAGTTGAACTCAGAGATGAATCTATGGGAGTTTCAGGAGATTACCAAACCTTTGTGGAGATAGAAGGGAAAAGGTATCATCACATTCTGGACAGAGAGACAGGTTATCCTGTGATGGACAAGAAAATGGTAGTAGTTATAGGGCAAAGTGCTTTAGATGGAGATCTTCTGTCCACAGGTTTTTTTCTTATGAAAAATGAAGATATTTTAAAATATAGTCAGGAAAAAGAACTGAAAACTCTCCTTGTAAATGAAGACATGTCACAGGAGACTTCTCAAAGGTTCAAATTTTCAAATAAATAGATTTAAAAATAACCGAAAAAAATGTTGAAATGCCAACTCAAATGTATTATAATGAATCGTTGACACGAAAGGTGTTAGATTATTATTTACTGGGGAGGAAATTTTAAATGGAACAGATGTTGTATTTGGGGGTTGTAGGTGGGCTTATATCCCTTGCAGCTGCATTCTTCTACTCGAAAAAAGTAGAAGCTTATCAGATTGATATACCAAAAGTTGCTGAGATAACAGCGGCAATTAGAGAAGGTGCTATGGCTTTTCTCATCGCTGAGTATAAGATACTCGTATGGTTTGTGGCGGGAGTTGCAGTTTTATTGGCACTGTTTTTATCACCAAAAGTTGCTATATGTTTTGTACTGGGAGCACTTATTTCTGCAATAGCAGGGAATGTAGGGATGAGAATAGCTACCAAAGCTAATGGAAGAACATCTATAGCGGCCAAAAACGGTGGACTTTCTAAAGCGTTGGATGTAGCTTTTGCTGGTGGTGCTGTAATGGGACTTTCGGTTGTAGGTCTTGGGATGATAGGACTTTCGGTCTTATTTCTAGTGTTTGGAATGTCACAGGAGTCTATAGAAATTATCACTGGATTTGGAATGGGAGCATCTTCTATCGCCCTTTTTGCAAGAGTTGGTGGAGGAATTTATACTAAAGCTGCAGACGTTGGTGCAGACCTGGTAGGAAAAGTAGAGGCTGGAATTCCTGAGGATGATCCTAGAAATCCTGCTACAATTGCAGACAATGTTGGAGATAATGTTGGAGACGTTGCAGGAATGGGAGCTGACCTTTTTGAATCATACGTGGGATCTATAATAGCTGCGGTAGCAATTGGAGCGACGATGACTACTATGTCAGCACAGTATATGATTGCTCCTCTTATGATATCAGCTTTTGGAATTATAGCTTCTATCATAGCTACGCTTACAGTTAAGACAGATAACCCTGATCAGGTTTATCATAAACTTGAGGGTGGAACTAGAATAGCGGGAGTACTAGCTCTTATCGGTGCTTTCGGGATTATAAAAATGCTTGGATTGCCTATAGGTGTATTTGGAGCAATAGTATCAGGACTTCTTGCAGGACTTGTTATTGCATACTTTACAGGACTATATACGGATACAGGTAAGAGAGCCGTAAATAGAATTTCTGATGCAGCAGCGACAGGACCAGCTACAACTTTGATTGAAGGATTGGCAGTTGGAATGGAATCTACAGTTGCTCCAATATTAGTAATCTGTGCAGCTATAATTTCAGCATATACTATGGCGGGACTTTATGGAATCGCTATAGCGGCAGTTGGAATGCTGGCAACAACTGGAATGGTAGTTGCAGTAGATGCTTACGGACCAGTTGCGGATAATGCTGGAGGAATTGCAGAGATGGCAGGGCTTCCTCATGAGGTAAGAGAGTGTACAGATAAACTGGATGCAGTTGGAAACTCAACAGCAGCAGTAGGAAAAGGATTTGCAATAGGATCAGCAGCTCTTACAGCTCTATCACTATTTGCTGCTTACAAATCAGCAGTTGAAGCAAAAATGGGAGGGACACTTGCTATAGATATAGTAAACCCTAAAGTTATAGTTGGACTATTTATCGGAGGAATGCTTACGTTCCTATTCTCAGCTCTTACAATGACAGCAGTAGGAAAAGCAGCTATGGAGATGGTAGAAGAGGTTAGAAGACAGTTTAGAGATATACCGGGATTACTTGAAGGAACTGGGAAACCTGACTACAAGAGATGTGTTGAGATATCTACAAAATCATCTTTAAGAGAGATGATACTGCCAGGAATACTTGCGGTTGCAGCTCCGGTTGTTATCGGCCTTTGGTCAGTGGAAGCTCTTGGAGGATTACTTGCTGGAGCTCTTGTAACGGGTATTTTAATGGCTATAATGATGGCCAATGCTGGAGGAGCATGGGATAATGCTAAGAAGCAGATTGAAGCTGGTTATAAAGGAGATAAAAAAGGTTCAGACAGACACAAAGCAGCAGTTGTGGGAGATACAGTGGGAGACCCGTTCAAAGATACATCAGGACCATCCCTTAATATTCTTATAAAACTTATGACAATAGTATCACTGGTTCTTGTGCCACTATTTGTAAGATAATAGTTTAAAATTTTGCCTGAAGAGTTCTATCTTCAGGCTTTTTTTTATGTGTTAAGAGCCATAATACTTGAAGTGGAAAGGTTTTTGAAGTATACTATAGAAACGAAAATAAGGGGAGGAAAATATGAAAAGAATGATTGTTGCTGTAATAGTTATACTATCTTTCATAGGAATAGCTCTTTCTGTAAACCTGGACCGAGACCAGAAAGATATGGTGGATAAAGATATACCTATACTGACAAAATTTTATGAAAATACTAAAATAAAAAAGACTCAAAAAGAGATCGAAAGAAAAATATATTCAAAAACTTTTCAAAGAACAATAAAAAATCTAGAGCTCAAAAAGTTAGAGGCTGTAAATTATCTTGTAGGAAGAGATTCTCTCTCCACTTCTCTCAATTCCAAAAACAGAGTTGAAGAGCTCCGGAAAATAGAGAAACCTGAGATAACTTCCAGGGAGGCTGAGGAGATATTTCTTATTTCCAAAGAGCTGACAGAATTGGGGAGTATAACTCCAGAATTGAGAAACTATCTTAAGGGGGAGTACAGAGGGTTTGATTATGAAAACTTCGCCAAAAAAGGGGACAGTATCCTCAGCTATATAAGAAACAAGGAGCTTATAAAAGCACTTCTACCTAGAACTATGGGGAATGTTATAGCTCAGATACCACCTATTAAAGCCGAAGTTGTAATGGGAATATTAGAAGGAAAAACAATCCCGTATAGAGTAAACTATACAACTAATGAATTTATAAAGCTCCAACTTTCTTATGAAGAGATGCAGGAGGTATATGAACTATCTAAAAAACTTTTTAAATTAGGAGACATAGAACCTAAATTTATAACAGAAGCCAATAAACTCTATTTAGATTTAGATTATACAAGAATTGCAAAGTATGGAGATTTTTATCTTCAGGAAAAAAAATCAGTAGAGCGTATAGTTAAAAATTATATTCCTGAAAATCATAGTTTTCAAGAACCTTTTATACTTGCCAATCCCTATGGAAGAGTTGCCAATATGGCCTTTCTTATATATCCTGGGGTAGAAAATGATAGAGTGGAGATAACTGTTAAAGGAAGGGAAAGTGAGGAAGACTTTACATATACTCAGGAAGGAAAAGACCACCTTGCAATATATGGACTCTACCTAAATGGAAAACCCAGCAGAGTTATACTTAAAAGAGGAGATGAAACAAGCGAGCTGGAAATAGAAAGTTCTCAGATGAAAGATGGACTTCCTATAATAAAGGTAGAGGAGATGACATCAGAGTGTAGCAGATTTTTCTATATGACATATATGGATGAAAATTTACCCTATGGAATAGGTTTTGATAGAAAGGGAAAAATAAGATACCTTTTGGATCCTGCAAACCTAGCTGGAGAAAGTTGGAACCTGAAAAAAAATGAAAATGAATTTATACTTTTTAATGAGGATATAGTATTCAAATTCAGCTTTGAAGGAAAGATAATTGAGAGTTATAGTAGATGGAAATATGAGAATGAGATAGGTAAGCTCCAAAAGGAGAGAGCAGGAGATTTTTCAGTGAGAACATCACTTCACGAAGAAAACAAAAAAAGCCTCAGTACAGTTCCCTTTACAAATGAAAATTATCCCAAGGGTCAGATAGCAGAAACATTTCTTGCCAATGGAGGAAGAATTTTCTTAGCGGATATATATTTGGATAAAAATAGCGGAAGAAAAAACAGAATACTGGATGGGGATACTTTAGGTTTTCCCCCTCTAGATTAGGAGATGAAATGGAGCACAAAAGAGATTCAAATCTGAAACTTATATATATAATAACATTGGCGACAGTATATTTCGGACTGGATTATCTTCTTCCTGTAGGGGAAGAGATGAGCATTCAGGCCACAATTATATTCGGGCTTATAATGATATCTCTCTATGTCTCGGGAAATATGAAATTCAATGGTGGGAAATATAAGAAGAGAGAGATTGTGGGGACACTAATTATTAACTCTATATTTTTTATTGTGTGGTTTCTTTATTCCTGGGATTTCTGGCTCTTTCCCCTTTTTGTAATTTTTATGGGACTGCAATTTAGTCTGAGATATCTTTTTATAAAGATGACTTATAAAAAATCCTATATAACTGTCTTAGGAAGCAAAGGACATCTGGAAAAAGTCTTGGGAAGCATAGAGAACTATCAAGAATATCAATATATACCCTATGATGAGAAGAAAGATGAAAATCTGATGAAATTTATAAAAAGAAACAGGATTTCAAAAGTGATAATAGCTCAGACAGAATTTACAGATTCTGAGATAAAAAGACTTTTTGATATAAGAGTTTCGGGGGTTGAGGTAACCAACTACTATGACTATATGCAAGAGGTAGAAGGGAAAATAGATGTGGATAGTATAGACGAAAATTGGATACTAAATGCCTACGGATTTAAACTTCTCTATAGCAGTTTTCAGATAGAAGTAAAGCGTGCTATAGATATTATTTTGGCGATAACGATATCTCTTATGACACTTCCAGTCATGATAATTGCCGCAATTATAGTACGGATAGAGAGTCCAGGTCCTGTAATCTATTCTCAGGCTCGTGTGGGAGAAAACAATGTGGAATTTATGGTTCATAAGTTTCGTAGTATGAGGGCAGATGCCGAAAAAGACGGTGCTAAATGGGCATCTCAGAATGATCCAAGAGTTACAAAATTTGGAAATTTTATGAGGAAAACAAGAATAGATGAGCTTCCACAGCTTTGGAATGTACTCAAAGGGGAGATGAGTTTTATAGGGCCCCGTCCAGAACGTATGGTATTTATAAAAGAATTAGAAAAAGTTATTCCATATTATAATCTGAGACATCTGGTAAAACCAGGACTCACAGGATGGGCACAGGTTATGTATCCATATGGAGCCAGTGTGGAAGATGCCAAAAATAAACTTGAATATGATCTTTATTATGTGAAAAATCAGAATCTGCATCTAGATTTTGTAATATTTTTTAGAACACTGAAGACAGTAATATTCGGAAAGGGAAGATAGAGTGGAAAAAGGATTGTTTTCAAGAGAGATATTAGAGGTAATATCTAAAAATATAAAAGTTTTTATGGTGACGTTTATTATGTTATTCGTAGGTTTAGCATGGAAAATAACCTCTCCACCTCAGGAATACCGAGCTGTTTCTTATTTCAGATACATGGGAATAGAACCGGGAGAAATTACGATAAAAAAAGATAATAATGGGACCATAACCCTAGTTAAATATGAGCTAGGAAAGGGAAATCTGGATCTTCAAACTCTTTTTAAATCCCCGGAATTTAGCGAGATAAAAGGTGAGAATAGGGCTAGGCTTATTTTCGACAGTGGAAATGGAAACCATGTATTGGAAGTTATTGGAAGGGATAGAGAGGAGATATTAAAAATATCAGGAAAATATCTGGAAAAATTTTTGGAAAAAAACAGAGAGTTTCTCAAAAATAAGATCTCTCAGGAGTTGGAAGATGAACAGAGAAAAAAACTGGTTTTTGAACTTGAAAATGAGCAAAGAAGTTTCCCAACTTTCGTAAAAGCTGAAAAAACAGAAGAGGTAGAAAGTAGAAAAGTTATCAGTTTATTTTTTGCTCTGCTCACAGGAATATTTGTGGGTATAATAGGGGCATTTATAGCACAGATACTGAGAGAGGTGAAGGGAAAGGAATGAGTTATGCCCTAATTTTCATCTATGTTCTCTTAGTTCTCTACGTTGTTTTTTTTTCAGGGTACAGATATGAGAAAAAATTAATTATCATTCCGACTTTTTTTCTCTCTCTTTTTGTAGGGATGAGAGGAGCTGTAAGTGGCTATGATTATCTAGTATATAAATATTTTTATGAATTGGATTACAAGGAAAATCCTTATGGCTATGAGGTGCTCTTTGTAGCGTGTAGGAATATAGTTAAGTTTTTAGGCGGAGATTATAATGTTTTTATTTTTTTACTGGGAGTATTTTTTGTATGTGGGACCTGCTATATTTTTAACAGGTACAGCAATAATCCATCCTTGGTATTTTTAATATATCTGTCTACTTTCTTTTTCTGGCATAATTTTAATATTTTAAGAAACTTTATAGCAATAATTTTATTTTATATGGCATTGAAATTTATATTAGAAAAAAGGATCATCCATTATTATCTGCTTGTAATAATAGCTGTCAATTTTCATAAGACTGCTTTGATACTATTACCGCTTTATTTTATCGGGACTGTGAAGCTGAAAAAGAATATGATGGTTTTTCTGACTCTCTTGGCTCTGATTCTTATTCCGGTTTCCGATTTGGTTTTTCAGTTGAAAACTAATTTTCTAGGAATAAGTGAAAGAATATCCAGATACAGCGGAATAAGAGAGATGGGAAATACTCAGGAATATCTGGAAATTATAGTGGTCCTTATTTTCGCCACAGCAATTTTTGTCTGGGAAAAAAATCGTGGTGGAGAGATAAGTGAGGAGGAGAATCTTTTTTATAACCTCACTTTCTACTCCTTTCTGATTTTTACGATTTTCTTCAGATTTGCAGTTATTCTCCGTGTTATGGAATATTTCAGATTTGCATATATAATTCTTTTCGTATCAGTTCTAGGAAGAGTTGAGAAAAAAAATATAAAATATATAGCCCTGATGGCTCTTATGATATATATGATTGCAAGATACTATAATTCTGTCTATGATTATGGCATAGCAAACTATACCACATGGCTTTAAAAAGGAGATTCTTATGATAACTGTATTTACCCCAACATACAACAGAGCTTATACCCTAGAAAGACTCTATAAAAGCCTCCTATCCCAAACTGTTAAAGAATTTCAATGGATAGTAGTGGATGATGGATCTGTAGATAATACAGAGGAAATTATAAAAAAATATATGGCAGAGGGAAAATTGCAGATAATCTATCGGAAGAAGAGCAATGGGGGGAAAATGAGTGCCATAAATTTAGGAGTTCAGATTGCTCAAGGAGATCTTTTTTTTATAGTGGACAGTGATGATTATCTGGAAGAAAATGCAGTAGAGTTGATTGAAAAATATTTTAAAGAACTCCCTAAAAATTTTGGAGGGATGGTATTCAGAAAAAAAAATACAAGTGGAAAAGATTTCGGAAATTTTCCTCAGGAGATTATAGATTCTGACCCTATAGAAATTTTTTATAGAAGGGGAGTTATGGGAGATAAGGCCGAGGTTATAAGGACTGAAGTTATGAAGAATTTTCCTTTTCCACTTATACAGGGAGAAAAATTTATTCCTGAAGGACTTATCTGGAACCGTATGGGAAAAGAGTATAAATTCAGATATGTGGATAGAGCTATCTATAATTTCGAATATATAGCAGATGGATATACCAGCAATTTTTCTAAAATTATGAGGGAAAACCCCAGAGGAATGAAGCTTTACTATGGAGAAATACTCTGTGAGAATATCCCTTTAAAAAATAGGATAAAGTTTCTTATCAGATATATTCAGAGCTGTTACTATATATGGAGGAAAAAATCATGAAAATACTGCATATTATAACTTCTCTAGAGTTAGGAGGAGCGGAAAAACTTCTTACAGAACTTATTCCTCTTCAGAAGAGAGAGGCTCAGGTAGATCTTCTAGTTCTCTATGACAAGGAGAATTTTTTTCATTTGGATTCCAGGGTGTCTAGATATAACAGCAAAAAAAGTATAAAAAATGTTTTTGAAATTCTCAGGGTAATAAAAAAAGGGGATTATGATATAGTGCATGCGCATCTTTTACATGCTCAGCTGTGGACTGCTCTGGCCAGAAGATTTGATTTTACCCCAAAAAGAAAATATATAACGACAGAACATAGCACCTCCAACAGTAGGAGAGAAAAAGCTATTTTCAGATATTTTGACAGACTTCTCTTTAGTTCTTACTGCAGAGTGGTATCTATTTCTGCTGCAGTGAAAAAATCTCTTATGGACTGGTTAGAAGATGAGAGAGTTGAAAGATACCCTGTAATAGAAAACGGAATAGACCTTAAGCTTTTTTATAAAGGAAAGGGTTTAGATAGAGAAGAGATAGGGATAGCACAGGGAGAAACAGCTCTTATAATGGTTGCCAGACTCAATCGAGCAAAAGACCATATGACCCTCCTCAGAGCTATGAAAATTTTACCTCTCCACTACAAGCTGATATTGGCTGGAGAGGGGGAGAAGGGTGAAGATATTCAAAGGGCGATTGAAAAAATGGGACTTCAGCAGAGAGTAAGACTTTTAGGAATGCGTACTGACATAGCAGATCTTTTTCATACAGCTGATGTAGCAGTACACTCCTCACATTTTGAAGGATTTGGAATAACAGCTGTAGAGGCTATGGCATCTGGAATTCCTCTGATAGCCTCAGATGTTCCAGGATTGGGAGAAGTAGTGAGAGGGGGAGGTCTTTTGTTTGCTCCTGGAGATGAGAAAGAACTTGCAGAAAAGATAATATCTCTAGAGGATGAGAACTATAGAAAGATGGTCAGTGAAAGAGAAGTCGAACACAGCAAAAAATATTCCCTTGAAAAAACTGCTCAGGAATACTTGGAACTCTATAAGGAATTGTTATGAAGATTTACATTATCATAGGTGCAGTACTTATTCTGTTTTCTTTTCTAGAGATTTTCTTTGAGAAATTCCGTAGAAAAGAGGGGAAAAAAGTTTTTTATATCCTGCTTTTTATAGTAGGAACTATTTTTATGAGCAGATGGTTTGTAGGATGGGATTGGTATAGTTATTATCCTTATTTTCAAGGGAAAAGTCAGAATTTTGAAAAAGGATATATATTTTTAACGGAACTGACGAGAAGATTTACAGATGAGTATCAGCTTTTTGTGGCTTTAAACACTCTTATAGACTTCTTATTTCTTCTGTGGGTTATTCCCAGATATTCTAATTACCCAATCACTACTCTGATGCTCTATCTTGGGGTGAACGGACTTCCTTTGGAAGTGGATATAATGAGAAATGTAAAGAGTATAATGCTTTTTCTTCTCTCGATTGAGTTTATCCAGAAGAAAAAAATTCTGTTTTTTGTGGGAATGAATCTTCTAGGAGCTTTTTTTCATGTGAGCTCACTTCTATATATTCCTTTATATTTTTTGCTGCCAGTATCCTATAAAAAAAGGATTATCTTGGGGATTTTTATGCTAGGAAATATTTATTATTTCTCGGGGCTAAATCTTATAGGAGAGGCACTACAATATATACCTTCCCAAAGATTGAGCGGATACCTGAATTTCTCTCAGAAGGGAGGGGGGAATTTGAATATTTTCTATCTGGAGAGACTTCTGATTTTTCTATTTGCATTTTTTACTGGAGAAATGGTAGAGAGGAAGAAGAGAGAGAACTATTGCATATTTCAGAACAGTATATATCTGTCAGTATATATTTTTTTATATTTAAAGGAGTTTCCAGTAATTGCCCTGAGATTTTTTCTTTTGTTTAGTTTCAGCTACTGGTATATTTTTCCAGTATTTTTAGACAGCCTAGAGAAGAGAATAAGAGAAAAAATATCTCTGAGAATGGGTGTTTTTATATTGGTAGGAGGGATAACTTTTTTCAGAACCTACAATTTTTTAACTTTTCCTGGAAATAGAGTAGTCTATCCATATGAAAATTATTTTTTTGAAAAAACCTCAAGAGAGAATAAAATTAGAGCTCTTAAAGAAGGAATAAAGTACAGAGAAGAGGGAAAGAAGCGTGAAATACTGCTTTTGTACTGATTAAGATGGAGGAGAAAATGAAAATCCTATTTGTAGCAAATAAGCTTTGGGATGTATTCATATTTAGGGGTGGGATTATAAAATCCCTGGTAGAAGATGGTCATAAGATAAAAATAGTTGCCCCAGACGATGGAAGGGTAGATACAGGAGAAATCCTGGGAGCAGAATCTATTGATATCCAGGTGGATAAGCGTGGAGTGAACCCTCTCAGGGATATGCTTTTGTTTTTTCAGCTTTTAAAAATATACAGAAAAGAGAGACCGGAACTTATATATCATTACACAATAAAACTAAATATCTATGGAACTCTTGCAGCCAGGATTTTAGGAATAAAGTCTATAGCAGTTCTAACAGGATTAGGTTATTCCTTTGTACAGGAGGGGCTGGTTTCAAAAATAGCCAAGGCTCTCTACAAATTTTCCCTAAAGGGTGCCCAAGAGGTGTGGGTCCTCAACAGCGATGACAGGGATTATCTTTTAAGGGAAGGAATAGCTCCAAAGGAAAAACTCTTTATACTTCCGGGAGAAGGGGTAAATACAGAAAAATACAGGGCTCTTCCAAGGGAAAGAGGGGATAAAGAGATGATATTTCTCATGGTAGCTAGAGCATTTTTTGACAAAGGATTTAGGGAATATGAGGAAGCTGCAAGAATCATCCAAAAGGAGTATCCACAGGTAAAATTTCAATTTCTGGGAGCTTTAGGAGAAGGCAGCAGAGGGGGAGTAGATGGAAAATATATGGATAAGCTTGTTCTGGAAGGAACGATGCAGTATTTAGGAATCACAGATGATGTGCCCTCTGTGGTGAAAGAAGCGGATTGTGTAGTTTTGCCATCCTATCGTGAAGGAATCTCCATGGTTCTCCTTGAAGCAGCATCTATGGAGAAACCAATAATTGCAACCAATGTTACAGGATGTAGGGAGATAGTAGAAGATGGAATTACAGGATTTTTGGTAGAACCAAGGTCCTCAGAGTCCCTGGCGGAAGCAATGAAAAAATTTCTAAAACTAAATTCTTCTGAGAAAAAAATCATGGGGAGAAAGGGAAGAGAAAAAGTCATAGATGAGTTTGATGAGAGGATAATAATAGAAATCTATAAAAAGAAGGTGGGAAAGTATGGAGCTTAGTATAATTGTGCCTATTTACAACGTTGAAAGTTATCTGAGAGAGTGTCTGGACTCCCTTTATAAAATAGAGGGAATAGATTACGAAATAATCCTTGTAAATGACGGCTCCACAGACTCATCCCTCCAAATCGTAAGGGAGTATGAAAAACAATATGGTGATAAAACAATAGTCGTAGATAAGAAAAATGGCGGACTCTCTTCGGCACGAAATGCAGGATTGGGAAGAGCAAGAGGAGAGTATATCTCCTTCATAGATAGTGATGACTTCATAGATCACAGCATATTTCAGGAATTTTTCCATAACTGCCAAAAGGAGAAGCTGGATGTGGCAGTTGGAAATATGAGATACTATCAGGAAGGAAATTCTTCTCTTCCTCTATTTAGATCAGAAGGGGTAAAGTCAGGAGAGGCAATGAATGGAAAGAGATTTCTGGACCTGATTATGGATAAGCCAAAATGTTTTAGGGAGGAGGTAGTGGACGATCTCTATAAGAGGGAGTTTTTGATAGAAAACGGCCTTTTTTTTAAAGAGGGGATTCTTCATGAGGATACACTTTTTACGCCACTGGTTTATTTAAAAGCAGAGAGAGTAAAGTATCTGGACTATCCTTTTTATTTCTACAGACAGCGTGTAGGAGGGATAATGTCAGTAGTAACTCAGAAAAGTATAGATTCCCTTTCAGAAATATGTTGTATTTTAGAAAAAGAACATGATAAAATTGAGGGGAGCGAAGGAAAAAGCGCCCTAAGCAAACTGATAATAAGCTTCTATAAAGTTATTGTATATCGTGAATATGAAAAAAATCCTAAAAACAGAGAGTTTTATAAAAATTTCAGAAAAATTTATCTGAAGTTAAAAGGCTACAGAAATGGTGTTCTCAATGAGAATCTTCTATTTTTATCTTTGAAACTTTCAGTTGTAATTAGAAAAATTCTGAACAGAGAGATAAAAAATGTTCAGAAAATACCTGAAATCAAAGAGAGTTAACGGATCAATAGTACACTTAAAAAGTTCAAAAAAAGAGCGACAACTTTCTTGACAAGGAAAAGAATATAATATAAACTTTATCAGAAGTGGGGAAACCAATTAAACTGCTTAGAAATGAACAGTAAAATAGTATTTTAATATATAGAGTAAAGATAATAAAATAGTATTTGGATATTTTTTTGAAAATTTAGGAGAGGTGAAAAATGAAAAAAACGAAAATTGTTTGTACAATTGGACCAAAAACTCAGAGCGAAGAGATGTTAGAGAAACTTCTTGATGCAGGAATGAACGTAATGAGACTTAATTTTTCTCATGGGGATTATGTAGAGCACGGAGAAAGAATAAAGAATATGAGAGCAGTAATGGCTAAAACTGGAAAGAGAGCAGCCATACTTTTAGATACAAAGGGACCTGAAATCAGAACTATCAAACTTGAGGGTGGAAATGATGTTTCTCTTGTTGCAGGACAGGAATTCACATTTACAACAGACACAACAGTTGTTGGAAACTCAAAGATAGTTGCTGTAACTTATGAGGGACTTACAAATGACCTTAAAGCAGGAAACATCGTTCTTGTGGATGATGGACTTCTTGAGATGGAAGTTAAAGAAATTGTTGGAAAAGAGGTTAGATGTATTGTTAAAAACAATGGAGACCTTGGAGAGAACAAAGGAGTTAACCTTCCAAACGTATCTGTAAATCTTCCGGCACTTTCTGAGAAGGATATGTCAGATCTTAAGTTCGGATGTGAGCAGAACGTAGATTTCGTAGCAGCTTCATTTATCAGAAAAGCTGACGATGTAAGAGCAGTAAGAAACTGTTTAGATGCTAATGGAGGACACGCTATCCAGATTATCTCTAAAATAGAAAATCAGGAAGGATTAGATAACTTCGAAGAAATTCTTGAGCTTTCTGACGGAATCATGGTAGCAAGAGGAGACCTTGGGGTAGAAATACCGGTTGAGGAAGTTCCATTTGCTCAGAAGATGATGATAGACAGATGTAACGAAGAGGGGAAAATGGTAATCACAGCTACTCAGATGCTGGATTCTATGATAAAGAACCCAAGACCTACAAGAGCAGAGGCTACAGACGTTGCTAATGCTATAATAGATGGAACAGATGCTATAATGCTATCAGGAGAGACAGCTAAAGGGAAATATCCAGTTGAGGCTGTAACTGTAATGACAAAAATAGCTGAAAAAACAGATCCTCTAATTCCTGCTTGTGACGCTTACGGAACTGGAGAGGAGTTTACAGTAACTGAAGCGGTAGCTAAGGGAACTGTAAATACAGCAGAATCTATCGAAGCTAAAGTTATCGTAACTGCTACAAAAACTGGAAGATCTGCAAGAGCAGTTAGAAAATACTTCCCGAATGCACATATAATTGCGGTAACAAATAATGAGAAAACGGCAAACCAATTAGTTCTTACTAAGGGTGTTACACCTGTTCTTATGGAGGGAATTACTACTCTAGAGCAATTTTTCCCACTTGCTGAGAAACTTGCTAAAGAGATATTTGGTCTAAAAGCTGGAGACCTTATGGTGGCTTCTTGTGGAGAGGAAATCTTCAAAGAGGGAACTGCTAACACAATGAAAGTTATGGCTGTAAAGTAAAAATTAATAATATAAAGTAATTATAATATAGGAGGAATAAAACAATGACTAGAATCGCTGATGTAAAAGCAAGAGAAGTTCTTGATTCAAGAGGAAACCCTACAGTAGAGGTGGATGTATTATTAGAGTGTGGAGCTAAAGGAAGAGCTATGGTTCCGTCTGGAGCATCTACAGGAGCTTATGAAGCTGTTGAGTTAAGAGATGGAGATAAAGCTAGATACCTTGGAAAAGGAGTTCTTAAAGCTGTTGCCAATGCTAACACAGAATTAAGAGATTTAGTAATCGGAATGGACGCTATCGACCAGGTTGCTATCGATAAAGCTATGATCGCTTTAGACGGAACACCAAACAAAGGAAGACTAGGAGCTAATGCTATACTAGGAGTATCTCTTGCAGTAGCTAAAGCTGCAGCTGAAGCTTTAGGAATGCCTCTATACAAATACTTAGGAGGAGTAAACGCTAAAGAATTACCTCTTCCAATGATGAATATCCTTAACGGAGGATCTCATGCTGATTCTGCTGTTGACGTTCAAGAGTTCATGGTACAGCCAGTTGGAGCTAAGACTTTCTCTGAGGCTATGAGAATGGGATGCGAAATATTCCATGCACTTGGAAAAATCCTTCATGACAATGGAGATTCAACAAATGTAGGAAACGAGGGAGGATATGCCCCTGCAAAAATAAACGGAACTGTTGGAGCTCTTGATATTATAGTTGAGGCTTGTAAGAAAGCTGGATACGAGCCAGGAGTAGACGTTACTTTTGCTCTAGATGCTGCTGCTACTGAGTTCTGCAAAGAAGTTGCACCAGGAAAGTTTGAGTACCACTTCGAGAGAGAAGGTGGAGTTAAGACTTCTGAAGAGATGGTAGAATGGTATGCTATGCTTTGTGAAAAGTATCCAATCAAATCTATCGAAGATGGATTCGGAGAAGATGACTGGGCAGGATTTGCTGCAGTAACAGCTAAGTTAGGAGATAAAGTTCAGATCGTTGGAGATGACCTATTCGTAACTAACACTGAGAAACTTGCTAGAGGAATCGAAGAGAAGGCAGCTAATGCTATCCTTATCAAACTTAACCAGATTGGAACTCTTACTGAAACTCTAGATGCTATTGAGATGGCAAAAAGAGCTGGAATGACAGCAGTAATCTCTCACAGATCAGGAGAGACAGAGGATGCTACAATAGCTGATATCGCTGTTGCAACAAACGCTGGACAGATCAAAACTGGATCTACATCAAGAACTGACAGAATGGCTAAATACAACCAACTTCTTAGAATCGAAGAGGAGCTTGGATCAGTAGCTAAGTACGAAGGACTTGGAGTATTCTACAACATCAAAAAGTAATAATATAAATAAAAAGTCGGAAAATTAACTTCCGACTTTTTTTGTTTAGATACCAGTAATTTTATAGGAATTTTTCTCTAATCTCAGAAGTTTCCCCTCTTTTACATACTTGGAGAGAACTCTGGAAAGTGAAGGTCTCTCTACTCCAAATTTTTCGGCGAGCTCTTTAAGAGAGAGATCAAATTTTATTTTTCCATCTTTGGCATTTTCTTTTATATAGCTATCTATCTTCTCTCCAATAGTCTGATTTATCTCTGTAAAACGGTTAGAGATAACTTGAGATTTTTTGCTGGAGATTCGCAAAAAATTTCTCATAGCGGAAGGATTGGTCATGAGAAGTTCGAAGAATTTTTCTCTTTCTATAGAGATTATCTCAGAGTCTTCAAGTGCTAGAAGATCTACAGGAAGGACATTTGTTTCTGCAAAGATAAATGCAGGAGCAATAAGAGTTCCTTTTCCAAACCTTTCAATCTCAACAACTTTTCCGTTTTCCAAAATCTTTTCTCCCTTGAACTGTCCCTTTATTATGAAAGAAACTTCCTCTATTTCATCTCCTTGAAAATAAGCATAGTCCTCTTCACTATATCTTTTCAGTTTTATATATTTTTCGTCTATAATTTTTTTCAAATCTTCCAAAGTAAACACATTGAAAAATGGTATCTCTTTCAATTTTTTATATCTAGTCATAATTCACCTCTTCAAAATTATATCATAAATTTGAAAAAAACTCAAAAATGTAACAGGTGTTACCGACAGATGAAAAAAAACAGTGTAATATAGATATAGATTAAAATAAATATTAAACTATAAATATATAATAGGGGGAAAAAATGTTTTGTTATCAGTGTCAAGAAGCAATGAAGGGAACAGGATGTAATCTGTCTGTGGGAATGTGTGGAAAACAGGCTAGCACATCGGATCTACAGGATCTTTTAATCTATACAGTGAAAGGTGTAGCTGCATACAGCTCACAGCTTAGAGGAGCAGGAAGGAACAGAGGGGATGTAAACAACTATATCCTTAATTCTCTTTTTGTTACAATAACTAATGCCAATTTTGATGATAAAGCTATCGCTGAGGAGATCAAAAAGGGTGTGGAGATAAGAAAGGCTTTAAGAGCACAGCTTGTAGAGATGGGAGTTCAGCTTGATTCTGCTCATGAAGGAAAGCTTTATACTACATGGACAGGAACGGAGGAGGACAAGATGCTTCAGTTCTCTACTAAGATAGGTGTTCTATCTACTGAGAATGAGGATATCCGTTCTCTGAGAGAGCTTCTTACATATGGTCTAAAGGGAATGGCAGCTTATACAGAGCATGCTGAGCATCTTGGAAAAACGAATCCTGAGATAGTAGCATTTATAGAGAAAGCTCTATTAGCTACTGAAGATGATACTTTGGGAGCAGATGAGCTGGTAGCACTTGTGCTAGCATGTGGAGAGCACTCGGTGAAGGCTATGGCACTTTTGGATGAGGCAAACACATCAGCTTTCGGGCACCCTGTAGTTACAAAGGTAAATATAGGCACAGGAAGTAAACCAGGAATTCTTATCTCGGGACATGATTTAAACGATCTTAAACAGCTTCTGGAACAGACAGAGGGAACAGGGGTAGATATCTATACTCACTCAGAGATGCTACCTGGACACTATTACCCAGAGCTTAAAAAATACTCTCATTTTGTAGGTAACTACGGAAATGCATGGTGGAAGCAGAAAGAGGAGTTTGAGGCTTTCAACGGTCCAATACTTTTCACAACTAACTGTATAGTACCACCATCTCAAGGGGCTAAATATGCTGATAAGGTTTTCACTACCAATGCAGCAGGATATCCAGGTTGGAAACAGATTACAGCTCAGGATGGAAAAAAGAATTTTGCAGAAATAATAGAACTTGCTAAAACTTGTCAGGCTCCTACTGAGTTAGAAAAGGGAGAGATAATTGGAGGATTTGCTCATAATCAAGTTATGGCTCTTGCTGATAAAGTTATAGATGCTGTTAAATCTGGAGCAATAAAGAGATTTGTAGTAATGGCTGGATGCGACGGAAGAATGGCAGACAGAAAATATTACGAGGATTTTGCACTTGCTCTTCCTAAGGATACAGTTATCCTTACAGCAGGATGTGCAAAGTACAGATACAATAAGTTAAACCTTGGAGATATCGGAGGTATACCTAGAGTTCTAGATGCTGGACAGTGTAACGACTCATACTCTCTAGCGGTTATAGCTCTTAAGTTAAAAGAGGTATTTGGACTAGAGGATATCAATGAGCTACCTATAGTTTACAATATTGCATGGTACGAGCAAAAAGCTGTAACAGTTCTACTTGCTCTGCTATCTCTTGGAGTTAAAAATATCCACCTTGGGCCAACATTGCCTGCATTCTTATCTCCAAATGTAGCTAAAGTTTTAGTTGAAAACTTTGGAATTGGAGCTATGTCTGACGTAGAATCTGACCTCAAAAAGTGGAATCTAGTGTAAAAAATATTGACAAAACATAAATAAAATGTTAAAATCTTAAAAAAATTAAAAAGGAGCTAACTATGAGAAAAAACAATCTAATGACAAAAACTTCATATTATTACTATTATAAGTTTTAGGATTGGTGTTGTTTTCTCTGGGAAAAATACGAATCCATTTTGTGTTACTTAAATAGTAAGGTATGGAGTCGTTCATAGTAGCTTTTGGAGCCTGTGGAGATTTCCGCAGGCTTTTTTAATTAAAAAAATTTAGGAGGTTATATATGGAAAATGTTTTAGATTTACTAAAAGACAGGGGATATATAAAGCAGTTCACTCATGAAGATGAGACAAGAGAGCTGTTAGGGAAGGAAAAAGTTACATTTTATATAGGGTTTGATCCTACGGCAGATTCACTTCACGTAGGTCATTTTATAGCGATGATGTTCATGTCTCATATGCAGAGAGCTGGGCACAGACCTATCGCCCTTATAGGTGGAGGAACTGCCATGATAGGAGATCCAAGCGGTAGAACAGACATGAGAAATATGCTTACACGTGAGCAGATAGACCACAACGTGGCAGGAATCAAAAAACAGATGGAAAAATTCATAGACTTCTCAGAGGGAAAAGCCCTGCTTGTAAATAATGCAGACTGGCTTCTTAATCTGAACTATGTGGAATTCATAAGAGATATAGGATCTCACTTCTCAGTAAACAGAATGCTGGCTGCAGACTGTTTCAAATCGAGAATGGAGAACGGACTCTCTTTCCTTGAGTTTAACTACATGCTTATGCAAGGTTATGATTTCCTTGTTTTAAATCAGAAATATGGGTGTACAATGGAGCTGGGGGGAGACGACCAGTGGTCAAATATGATAGCAGGAGTTGACCTTATAAGAAAGAAAGAGAGAAAGTCGGCTTTTGCCATGACATGTACTCTTTTGACTAACAGTGAAGGGCAGAAGATGGGTAAAACAGCTAAAGGTGCTCTATGGCTAGATCCTGAGAAAACAACTCCTTATGAGTTCTACCAGTACTGGAGAAATGTTGCTGACTCTGATGTGGAAAAATGTCTGTCACTTCTGACTTATATTCCTATGGATGAGGTAAGAAGACTTTCTGCCCTTAAAGATGCAGAGATAAATGAAGCAAAAAAAGTTCTAGCATTTGAGGTTACTAAAATAGTTCACGGAGAAGAGGAAGCAATTAAGGCAAAAAGTGCCGCTGAAGCCCTTTTTGCAGGAGGAGCAGATATGAGTAACGTTCCTTCTATAGAACTTCCTAAGGATAAAATTGGAACAGGTATAGTTCAGATTCTTGTCGATGCGGGTGCCCTAAAAACTAGCAGCGAAGGGCGTAGACTTGTCCAGCAAGGAGGATTGTACATAGGTGATGAGAAAGCAACAGCTCACGACAATCCAATAACTGAGGATTTGTTCCAAGATGGAGAACTGCTGGTAAGGACTGGAAAGAAAAAATTCTATAAGATAGTTCTAGTATAATAGGATTGGGAGAGAGAATTGCAAGAGATTTTTTTGTCTGAGATGAATGAAAAAGAGATACCTCTTATATATGAAAAACTCCATCTGAAATATGTGGAAAAATATTCCAAAGATAGAGATGGAGAGATGAAGGAAGCCTATACTCAGTGGTATAAATTTATGTTGAATTCTTCCCATTTTCTTGTGTATACAGTAAAAAATAAAAAAGGTGAGTTTATAGGCACCCTAAAATTTCAGCTGGAAAAAAGAGATGCTATAGTGGATATTTTTCTGGACAAAAATTTTCGAGGAAAAAAATTCTCAGAAACTATACTTGATATGGGAATTTCAAAAATTTTAGAAAATCATAAAATTGAGAGGTTTCTGGCTTACATAATAAAAGAAAACGAGGTTTCTAGACACCTTTTTCAAAAATTAGGATTCCGGTATCTAAAAAATTCTAATTATAATGGTATCCGGCATATGCTGTATGTAAAAAAAATAGCTCCTTAGGGGGCTTTTTTTTTTACAATTAAAAATTTTTTGACATATTGGTAACACATAAGGTCTGTATAATAATTTTTGTAAGGGATAAAGAGTTAGAAAACAAAAAATTAAAAAGACTGAGGAGTGATTAATTATGAAAAAAGTATTATTAGTGGGAATTTTTGTACTATCGGCAATTTCTTTTGCTAACACAATGACAAAGGCAGACTTATCTGTTGCAAACGATAACAAGATTGAGACCGTAGGAAATTGGTGGATGGCAGATGGAGAAAAAGCCAGCGATAAAAAATAATAACATAAAAAACAATATAAAAAAATAAAAGCTTTGAGAAACTGATTAATCAGATATTTCTCAGAGTTTTTTTTATAAAAAATAAAATATTTTATAATTATGTAAATAAAATGAATAGTAAAAATGCTTTTAATTCACTTCAAACGTAATTATTCAAAAAATATATGATTTTTTCTATTTACTAATTTGATTTTTTGAGGTATAACTGTTATAGTTAAATAAGAATAGTTTTTATTCTTAACACTAAAAATAAAAAACAGTTTAAAACCAGGGGAGGAATTTAAATGAAAAAATTAGCTTTATTATTAGCAGCTATGACAGCAGTTTCTGCAGTAGCATCAGCTAAAGAAGTAGTAGCAGCTCCAGTAGTAGCAGTTGAGCCAGTGGCATTAGTATGTCCTGAGCCAGTTGTAGAGTGGAGACCAACTGGATACATTGATTTCGCAGCAAAATACTATGGTGAAGA
>JBOFCM010000176.1:0-2669 GCA_051646055.1 Fusobacteriaceae bacterium | reverse complement strand
AATCCTAGAGTTCCGACTCAAGATGTTTTGAAACTTTTTATAAGAAGTTTTCCAGCTCTTATGACACCAGTTATAATTATAGGGGGAATAATTACAGGATGGTATACTCCCACTGAAGCAGCTGGTTTTGCATGTATATATGCATTTTTTATAGGGTTTTTTGTATACAGAACTTTATCTGTTAAAATGTTACCTCAAATAATAAAAGAAACTTTGAAATTGAGTTCTCTATCACTTTTTGCACTGGCGACTGCCAATGCTTTAGGAGAGCTTCTAGGTTATTATAATATAACAGCTCTAGTATCGAATATTTTTCTAAGTATTCCAGGAGGATCTGTATTATTCATAATTGTTCTCATACTTTTCCTTCTATTCATAGGAACATTTATGGATTCGGTCCCAGCTATGATACTTTTTGTGCCAGTTGTCTTGCCAGCTGCTAAAATTTTAGGAATAGATCCAGTACACTTGGGACTTATTTTTACAATAACTTTATCTTTAGGTCTTGTAACACCGCCTTATGGATTGTGTCTACTTATAGCGGGATCAATAGCTGACATAACAGTAGAAAGATCTTTTAAAGGTATAGCTCCATATCTTTTAGTATCTGTGCTGGTTCTTCTGTTTGTAGCATTTTGTCCGCAGATTATAATAGGGGTACCTAAGTTTTTAAATCCAGCTATATTCATGTAGCTATTTATAAATATTTTTAATTTGAGGAGAATGAGAGATGATTTTAGGAAACATTTATAATTTGAAATATGAAAAAAATTATTCAGAAGTTTTAATAGAGGTTTTAGAATATTTAAAAAAAACGGATTTTATGGTCATGGAAACAGGTGTTCATCATCCTTTTGGAGAGAGAGATATGTTTGTTCAGGTGATAGATTTAACAACTAAAGCTTGGACTGAAAAAAATCCTGAAGTACATAAAAAATATGTGGATGTCCAGTTTCTTGTAAAAGGTGAGGAGCAGATAGGGTTTGCCGTGGATACTATGAAAAATCCTATACTCCATGAGTACAGCCCTGAAAGAGATATAATGTTTTATTCACAATGTGAAAATGAATCTTTTTTAAAGATGTCTCCTGGAAGTTTTGCAGTTTTTTTTCCAAATATTGTTCATAGACCGGGATGTTCTTTGAATTCTGATTCAGAGATAAGGAAAATTGTAGTAAAGGTAAATGTAGATCTATTGAGAAGCTAGGAGGAGAAGTATGGAAAAAGTTAGATGGGGAATGATAGGAACTGGAGCTGTTACAGAAAAGAAAAGTGCTCCAGGACTTTATAAAGCTAAAAACTCTCAACTTAAAGGAGTTTATGGAATAGATTCTGAACAGGTAAAGGATTATGCAATAAGACATAATGTAGAACTTGTTTTCGGAGATGTAGACGAGATGATAGCTCACCCAGAAATAGATGCTATTTATATTGCTACACCGCCATCGGTACATAAGGAGTATGCTCTTAAGTCAATAGCGGCAGGTAAACCAGTATATATAGAAAAGCCGATGGCTACCAATTATGAAGATTGCTTAGAGATTGAAGGGTTTGCTAAAGAGAAAAATGTAAAAGTGTTTACAGCTTTTTATAGAAGAGGAATGGAAAAATTTAAAAAAGTAAAAGAGATTATTTCGAAAGGTGAAATAGGAGAAGTAAGATATGTGGATGTAATTCTTCAACAAACTGTTGAAGCTTCAGGATATGATAAGGAAAAACTACCTTGGAGGCTTGTGGGTAAAGTGTCTGGTGGAGGAATATTTTTAGATATGGGAATCCACACGATAGATATTTTGGATTATATTTTGGGTGAAATAACAGAGATAAAATCACTTGTTGGAAATCAAGCAGGATTATATGATGTTGAAGATATAGTAACTACTACATGGAAATTTAAAAATGGAGTTCAAGGAATAGGGAGATGGTGTTTTACGGCCTTTGAAAACATAGATAAAGTGGAAATAGTAGGAAACAAAGGAAAAGTTGTATTCTCCTGTTTTGATGAAACAAGTGTAAAACTATATAAAAAATATTCAAAGGAAGAATTCCAATATAAAAATCCAGAGCACGTTCAGCAACCATATATTCAAGAGATTGTGAATGAAATTTTGGGAAGAGAAATACACTCTGGATCCCTTGAAAGTTCGGTGAGATCTCAATTTATTGCAGATGAAGTTTTAAGAGAGTATAAAAAAACTAAAAACTATTAAAAAATGGAGGAAAAAATGCCTAGAGTAAGTTTTCAGGAGTTAAAAAATGAGTTCAAAAGAGTTCTTTTAAAAAAAGGGTGTACAGAAGAAATATCAGATAAAGTAGCACAATTATATACTGAAACAAGTTGTGATGGAGTTTATTCCCATGGTGTAAATAGATTTCCTAGAACAATGGAATATATAGATAAAGGTTATATAGATGTAAATGCAGTTCCTACGTTAGAATTCAGTGCCGGTGCTCTTGAGAGATGGAATGGAAATTTAGGATTTGGAAACTCCAATGCTCAGATGGCAATGGATAGAGCGATAGAATTAGCTAAGAAATATGGAATAGGTTGTGTAGCTATAAAAAATACTAATCACTGGTTAAGAGGTGGAACATATGGATGGCAGGCAGCAGAAGCAGGCTGCATAGGAATATGCTGGACCAATACTCAGCCTAATATGCCGGCATGG
>JBOFCM010000175.1:0-15635 GCA_051646055.1 Fusobacteriaceae bacterium | reverse complement strand
GAAAGCTCTGGCATGACAGAGCTGTTTTTCATTTCCTTTTAGATGAGAGAGAGAGAGAAGTTTATATTGAGAATCTTAAAAATTTCCTAAAAAAAGATGGAATCTTTATCCTTGCCTGTTTCTCCAAGAGAAACAGTGCCCAGATGTGTAACGGATTTCCAGTAAGAAAATACGATGAGACTGAGCTGACAGAACTTTTCAAAAAAGATTTTGAACTTTTGGAAAATATTCACTATAACTACACCATGCCCTGGGGAGATACTAGAGATTTTATCTACTTGGTTTTCAGAAAATTTTAACTGTGAAAATTCATACAATTCCCTAAAATCTAAGATCATCTCCTCTTGAGTCGCCTTTAGATTTTTCCCATTTAAATATTTCAAATCAATTATTTTTTCCAAATTAAGGTTTAATACCTACAAAAAAAAATCATTAAATCAAAAAAAACATAATAATTCAAAGGAAAAAATATTGAAAATGCGAACAGAAAAATAAAAAAAATGATGGATTCATTTCGTGCATGATTGGATGTATAATCTATTAAAAATATTTATCTTTTCGACAAAATGAAATTATACAGGGAGGAACAATATGGCAGAAGCAAGAGGAAAATGGGGATCCAGTTTAGGATTCATATTAGCATCAGCAGGATCAGCAGTAGGACTGGGAAATCTTTGGAAATTTCCATATCTAGCAGGTAAAAATGGGGGAGGAGCTTTCGTTATAGTTTACCTGTCTCTTATAATAATTTTAGGATTTACTCTTATGCTGGGGGAGATGGCCTTAGGTAGAAGAGGAAAATCAGATCCCTTCGGATCATACAATAATATCAAAAAAGGATGGGGATTTGTAGGAATTTTAGGAATATTTACCTGTTTCATAATTTTATCCTATTACTCTGTAATCGGAGGATGGGTTATAAAATATGTGGGAGATTATATTTTAGGAGGAATCGGCGGAGATGTGGGGGCACACTTCGGAGGCTTTATCTCTAAATCTACATCTCCAATAGTATATGCAGGAATATTCCTTATACTTACTGCACTGATTGTGGTTAAGGGAATCTCTGGAGGAATCGAGAAGGCCAGCAAATTTATGATGCCAGCTCTATTCGTTTTTCTGGTTGTAATCGTTATCAGATCTGTCACTCTTCCGGGAGCCCGAGCAGGTATCGAATTTTTCCTGAAGCCTGACTTCTCAAAAATTACAGGAGGAGTTATCCTGGCGGCACTGGGACAGGTTTTCTTCTCTCTGTCTCTGGGAATGGGAGCCATTGTAACATATGGAAGCTACCTTCCTTCAGATTCAAAACTGGTTAGAAATGCATTTATTATTCCGGGACTGGATACTCTGGTAGCTCTTCTAGCTGGACTGGCAGTTATGCCTGCGGTTTTCTCTTTCGGACTTGAGCCGGCAGCGGGACCAAGCTTACTTTTTGTAACTCTTCCGAAGATATTTGAATCTATGGCCTTCGGATCTTTCTTCGGAATAATCTTCTTTGTACTGGTTTTCTTTGCGGCTCTTACCTCATCTATCTCTATGCTGGAGGTAACTGTTGCCTTTGTTGTGGATCAGTTGAAGCTGGACAGAAAGAAAACTACATGGGCTCTTACAGCTCTTCTTTTCCTGGTGGCTATTCCGAACTCATTATCTTTCGGATTACTGGAAAAATCAACTCTGTTTTTCGGAATGAATTTCTTTGATTTCCTGTGCTACCTAAGCGATAATCTGTTTCTACCTATCGGAGGACTTCTTCTATGTGTCTTCATCGGATATGTTTGGGGAGAGAAAGATGCACTTCACGAGGTTACCAACGAAGGAAAGGTGGAGTTCCTATTAGGAAAAGCATGGATATTTGTGGTTAAGTTTATAGCTCCTGTTGTAATAGGAATAATTCTTCTTCAAGCACTTGGAATCTTAAAATTTTAAAATATTTTAGAGAAAAGTTCAGACAATTTCTTTGTTCTGGACTTTTTTTTGATTTAATTTTAATATTTCCAGTATACTTTTAAACCATTTAAGGATAGCCTGTTGATTTTTTTTTTACAACATGATATACCTGTATCAGATCAATAAAATTACATCAGGAGGGATTATATGAGTAAAATATTTTATATGCCACCAATGAGTTTAATGGGAATCGGATGTTTAAAAGATGGATGTGACCAGATAGTTACATTGGGCTTCAAAAAGGCTCTAATTGTGACTGATAAGGTTCTTGTAGATATTAAGTTGGTAGATAAACTTACACAACTTTTAGCAGAAAGAAAGATTGAATATGTGATTTTTGACGAAACAAAACCTAATCCAACTGTTACAAACGTTAACGATGGATTACAAATTTTACAGAATGAAAAATGCGATTTCGTTATCTCTTTCGGGGGAGGATCACCTCATGACTGTGGAAAAGGAATAGCTCTTCTTGCAACTAACGGAGGAGATATTAAAGATTACGAAGGAGTTCATAAATCTAAAAAACCTCAGCTTCCTCTTGTAGCTATCAACACCACAGCGGGAACTGCTTCTGAAATGACAATCTTCTCAATAATAACAGATGAAGTGAGACATATAAAAATGGCTCTTGTGGACAAACACTTAAATCCTATTATGGCAATAAATGACCCTGAGCTTATGGTAGCAATGCCAAAAGGTCTTACTGCAGCTACTGGAATGGATGCTCTTACTCATGCAGTAGAAGCTTATGTTTCTATTCTTGCAACACCAATCACTGATGCATGTGCTCTTCAGGCCATGAAACTTATCTCCCAGTCTCTGAGAGATGCTGTAAATGATGGAACTGACATGGTGGCAAGAGATAAGATGGCTTATGCAGAGTATCTGGCTGGAATGGCTTTCAACAACGCAATATTAGGATATGTTCATGCTATGGCTCACCAGTTGGGTGGATTCTATGATCTTCCTCACGGAGTATGCAATGCTATACTTCTTCCCCATGTTCAGGAGTTCAATGCTCAGGCTGTTCCAGGAAGACTTAAAGATTGTGCCGAGGCCATGGGTGTAGATGTTTCTGGCATGACTGATAAAGAGGGTGCAGCTGCTGCAATAGCAGAGATAAAAAAACTTTCTAAAGATATCGGGATTCCTTCTGGAATAGCTGCAATCGGAGCTAAAGAGGAAGACCTTCCAATTCTTGCTGCCAATGCTCTTAAAGATGCTTGTGGTTCAACTAACCCTATACAAGCAACTTTAGAAGAGATTATCCAGATATTTAAAAAAGCTATGTAAAAAAAAAAAGAACCTGCAATCAAACAGGTTCTTCTTTTTTTTTATCTATTTTACTGTAATTACTCTTTCTTCTAATTTCGGTGAAACAGTTCCTCTTTTTGAAATATAATCCATCATTGCTGAATAGACCATATATCCACCCTTTCCAACTCTGTTTTTCCCCTCTAGGAATGAAGAAAAACCATCTCCTCCATTAGCAAGGAAATCATTTGTCGCCAGTCTGTATGTTTTGTTTTTATCAATCTTTTTTCCATTGAGAGTCAATTTAGTTATTCTCTTTCCAACCTCTTTCTCAGGATCATATGTCATTCTGATTTCTGATGAAACCTGTAAAACTCCGTTAGTAAGACCAGCAGCATGCTCAAACATCTCACGAACCTGCTCTCCTGTTAGATCTAAAACTGTCAGTTCATTTGGAAATGGAGCTGCACTTATTATGTTTCCATAAGTTATCTCTCCAGCTTCAATATCATTTCTGATTCCACCGCTGTTAGTTACAGCAAACTGAGCTCCGAACTCCTTTCCAGATTCCATAAGTGAGTCAGCAAAAAGATTTCCAAGCAGAGACTCTGTTCCATATGAACGAGTAAGCGTTTCATCTGTTTTTCCAATTACTTTACTTGTTATCTCTTCAATCTGACCCTTCCATTTATCTATTGACTTTTGAGTCTTTTCATCTGGAATGATTTCATCATCATAGATTGTAACAAGTTTTCCGTTATATTTTGTTATTTTCTTAGTTTTTTCATCAAAAGTAAAATCCAATCTTCCAACTTGGGATCCCTGCCCGTTAGTTGAAACTATAATAGTATCATTTACCTTAATTGGTTCAGGTGTTCCCTGGTGAGCATGTCCCGTTATGAGAATATCTATCCCCGGTATATTTCTTGCCATATCTATATCTCTCTTAAGAGCTCTTTCCACATCATCTCCTCCAAAAGATGACTGTCTTGCAGGAGTTCCTTGATGAACAAGTAAAACTATAAGATCTGTTTTATCTTTAAGTTCAGAAATATATTTTTTAAGATGTTCATCTTCATCCTTAGCACTTATACCTTTACGCATTATAGCAGCAACTGTATCATCAAAGGCAAAAACTCCATGAAGTCCTATTACTCCTATTTTTAACCCGTCTTTTTCAATAATCATATGTGGCTTATCCCAGAAAGGTTTTCCTGTTTTATCTTCATAGACATTTCCTAAAAGTATCGGAAATTCAGCTTTTCTAAGTTTCTCTCTACCATTCTCCCATCCGTGGTCAAATTCATGATTTCCCACAGTAACAGCATCATATCCCATAGTGTTCATTATATCAATTATAGCCTCTCCTTCAGTAAGAGAACTAATATATGGTCCTGTAAAATAGTCTCCTGCATCTAAAAAAAGAACCTCTCTTTTCCCCTTTTCCTGCTCTTTTATACTTTTAGCAAAAGTAGTTATGTTGGCAAAACCTCCAACTTTCCTATTTGGATCTAAGCCTCTAAATAGAAACGGCTCCACATGAGCATGAAGATCGTTAGTATGAAGAATTGTCAACTCTGCACCCGTTAAATTTGTAGAAACCATAGTCATGGTCAAGGCAAATAAACCTAAAAACTTTTTCATAAATTTCCCCCTATATATTTTTTCATAAAAAAAAATCCAACAGCAAAAGTCTATTGGATCTAATCAACTTTTGCTTATAGCACAGAGTTAAGGCTCTGCATAGAAACTTCCTACCATATTAAGGAATTATATAAGCTGTATATTTTTTTATGATATTAAGTATCTTATCATATTTGATTTAATTTTTCAATTCTTTATTTCTATTCAGAAATAACTTTTCGAAACAAAAATAAAAAGAGGTAAAGCTGTATTGTTCCAGTAAATATTTCAAAGAACTATATTTGAAGGAGTTGTAAAAATGAAAGTTTTATGTATTTTAGCTAACCCCAAGCCTATAGAGGAATCTCACACTAAAAGGGCGGGGCTAGAATTTATTCAAGAGTATAAACTCAACAATCCTGGGGATGAGGTAGAAATATTGGATCTATATGAGAACAAACAGGAGCATCTGACCTGCGAAAGCCTCCATGACTCTATCAAGAATCATTCGGGGAAAATGGTGGATACAGCCAACCATTTTATCTCTTTTGATAAATATGTAATCTGTTCTCCTATGTGGAATCTCACAGTTCCATCTATTCTCAAATCCTATATAGACCATATAGTTGTAAAAGGAATAACATTTAAGTATAGTCCCAGAGGTATTCCAGTAGGATTATTAAAAAATAAAAAAGCTATTTATATAGGTAGCAGAGGAGGAGCTTACCCTTTCCCTCTTTCCCTCATTGCATCAGATGAAAGATATGTCCGTTTTATTTTCAGATTTATGGGAATAAAAGATTTCAAAAAAATTATTTTTGAAAATACAGACAAAGATCCGGTTAAGGCAAAAAGGGTATTCCCTGATTTTTTGAATAAAGTAAAAGATATGAGTAAAAAATTTTAGGAGGAAAAATGAAAAAATTATTAACCCTGTTTATTTTAATTTCATCTATAGCAAATGCAAATTTAAAAGATGGAAAATATACATGTACATCAGATAAAACTATCTGGTTCTGGTATCCCTATACAGAAATGACAGTTGAAAATGGAGAGGTGGTCTCTGCATCCCATGACAGAATAAAAAAAGATGGACGAAAGGCCTCTCTAGATGAGGGATATAATAAAAGTATGCTGAAAAAAAATGGGGTAAATCCAGAAATATATTCTAAAGTTATTCCGGAAAATTATTTCAAGGCAGAAAAAGATCTTGAAAAAATGGACGGATTGGCGGGAGCTACTGACTCTGTAAAACATTTTAAAAAACAGATGAGCTTGCTTTTGGAAAAGGCTGAAACAGTAGGTCCTGGAGATTATATAATAGAAAAATCTCAGCTGTAACTAAAAAGAATCCTGGAAGAAATTCCAGGATTCTTTTTAGTCATAGTTGGCTACTTGAAACCAATTCAAATCTCTTTTTTGAGAGAGTCTGCAATGAACAGGATTAATTACAACCACTACCTCTTGCAGTTCATTTCTTCCCTCTACACGAATATATTCTCCTTCATTTATCTCTTTGGTAAATACAGCTTTTTTTCCACTGAATCTCTCTACTATCCGGCTATTTTTTATTAAGAACCAGTCAATTTTTTCCTTAGCCTCCATGGAAAATTGGACGCTACTTTCCTCCAGCTCATCTCCCGGATAAAAGAATCTATCTCCAGATTTTATACTTAAATCTACATCTCCCACTCTGGATATATATACTCTCCCAAGTTTCATATTTTTCATTAATTCTTCTTGAGACAAGAAATCACAATGAATATAATTGGAGGGATCTCCTATGGATTTTCCGTGATTATCACTTCCTCCTACCGCAAAAATTTTATACCCCTCACTCCACAGTTTATCTAATTTTTCCAGTGCCTTAATATCAAATTCCCTATTCTGTGGATCTGAACCTGGAGAATTGAGTACTTCTAAAAAATCTACGTCTCCCATATCTATATTGTATTTTAGACTGAGTCCAGGATGAAAAGGATGGTTTAGAGATATACTTCCCCCTTCAGATTTAACTCTTTGAAATATTTTTTTTAATGAGTTCTCTCTAGTTTCATTTTTTTCTATCAGGGAATAGTAATCAATAAGAGATTTCAATCCGAAAAGATTAAAATGTCCATGGTCATCCAGAGTCAATTCAGTAGATTGAATAACAGGAATATCCATCTCAGGATAAGCTGTCAGAATCACATTGTGATCTGTAGGAAAAATAAAATCCAGCTCAGATTTCCTCACCTCTTCTTCCAGCTCTGAAAAATTTATAATGCCGTCTGAAATTTTAGTATGATTATGCAGTTCACCTCTATACCATCTAGATTCCGGAAGAAATATCTTTTGTTTTTCTTGCTTAGCCAGGTCTTTCTGTAAACTCTCTATTTCCAAGTCCAAATCTTTCTCTATCCTGATTCTAAAATTTCCTCCAACATTGGATGGCTTGATTATCTTCAACTTCCACTTTCCATCTGGCAGATTCCCAGGAACTGTACAATTGGAAGAAAGCTGGAAGTTTTTTCCTAAAGAATAGGATTTTGTCAGGGTTTTGAAACTTATCAATACTCTGTTTTCTCCTTCAGGATCTTCCAATAAAATAGGGATATGAGCATAGGGCCCCTCTTCTATAACAATACCGATATTTCTCTCGATCTTATCAAACTCCATTATATATTCAAACTTTTCTATCTCTTTGTTTTCATCAAAATGATTTTCTATAATCATTTTTCCTCCTCTATTTGTTAATTCTATTGTATCTCTGGATGATTCTATTGGACTCTTCTGTAACAGTCTTCACAATCTCCTTTGTGCTTTTCTTTCCTTCGTATACAGTTTCTAAAGCTACAGATATCTTCTCTCTAACCTCTGGAAAAACACCTAAAACTGCCCCTGAAGTTGCATAACCAGATTTTGTATTGTTGAGCTGATTGAGGGCAACCTGCATCTGAGGATATTTCTCATAGTTTTCAAGCATAATTTTTGATGCATAAGACTCCTTATTTACCGCATAGTACCCCGTATCAAGTGCCCACTGAGCCTGAACATCCTTGGAAATTGCAAATTTTATGAAATCCCAAGCTTTCTTCTGCTTCTCATCTGAGTGTGAATTGGCTATCCAAAGAGATCCTCCTCCTATTATTACTCCATTGAATTCACCGCTTTCATTTGGAATAAAGGCTGTTCCAACTTCAAAATCAGAATTGTCTATGACTCCTCTGATTCCAGAGGATGAATCCATGTACATTGCAACCTTCCCGCTTGAGAATGCAGATCTTGTTGCTCCGTAATCTCTTCCGTAAGATATGGCTGTTTTTTCTGCATACATTCCTCCCAGCCAGTTAAATATTTTTTCCAAGTTTCCATTTTCAAATTCAACTCCTGTTGGAGATTTTCCTGCTCTTCCATT
The DNA here is from genome assembly GCA_051646055.1 of Fusobacteriaceae bacterium. Classification (GTDB taxonomy): domain Bacteria; phylum Fusobacteriota; class Fusobacteriia; order Fusobacteriales; family Fusobacteriaceae; genus JAGNZR01. Next base: position 7,408 of record JBOFCM010000175.1, on the reverse strand, counting down.
GTTTTCATTTACAAAAAGAGAGTTCATGTTTGCTAAACTTTGCTCCATAAACCAAGAGTTCATTATTAGGGCAAATCCGTTTCTTTCATCTTTTTTAGTAAGTTGCTTCGAATACTCAGCGACTTCCCTAAAACTTTTCGGAGCTTTTTCAGGATCAAGTCCTACTTCCTTAAAAGCCTCCTTGTTATAGAGCAGTACCGCTGCTGAAGAGTTGAAAGGCATAGAGTAGAGGGTTCCATCCACAGTATAATAATTCAGTAGCTGCTCCTGTAACATATTGACACTGAAGTTATCTTCCTTAATAAATTTATCTATGGGAGTTATCGCTCCACTTTTATACATATACTCAGTGGTTATTTCGTTCATCTGAACCATATTTGGTGCTTCCTTGGTTCCCTGAACAGATTTAAATTTTGGAAGCAGTTCCTCGTAAGAACCTTGATAAATTGCCTCTATCTCAACTTCATTCTGAGAGTTATTATAGGATGTTATAATTTTTTCCAGTGCTGTCTGTAAGTTTCCTCCCATAGCATGCCAGAATACTATTTTTTCCTTTGCCAGTGCTGTTGTTCCCATAAGTGTTGCCAGTACCAATGTAGAAAGTTTTTTTGATAATTTCATTTTAAATCCCCCTTATTTTTTTATCATCTCTATCTTAAAATTTTTACTCTTTTACAGCTCCAGAAGTCATTCCCTTCTGAAGCTGAGTCTGTCCCAAAAACAGAATTAAAAGAGATGGAATTATTACCATTATTACAGCTGCCATTAAAATTCCATAGTTATTGACTCCCTCCTGAACCTTCATCATCTTAAGTCCAATCTGAATTGTCCTCGATTCAGGTCTAGTCGATGTCATAAGTGGCCATAGATACATGTTCCACATGGATAGGAAAGAATATATTCCCCAAGTCCCAAGTACTGATTTTGAAAGAGGCAGAACAATTATTAAATAGATATAACCATGGCCACATCCATCTATTTTAGCGGCTTCAATAATGGATTTATTAAGAGTCCTGAATTGCTGAACCATCAGAAATACTCCTAATCCGCTGGTAACAAAAGGCAAAATAAGTGCTGTTCTTGTGTTTACCAGGCCTAAATTCAGTATTGTAAGATAGTTCGGAATGAATATCGCCTCCCACGGGATAAACATTGAGAGCAGAATCAACATATAACTTATTTTTTTGCTTTTAAACTCAATGAAGACAATTGAATATGCTGCAAGACTGCAGGTTAAAATCTGCAGAATCATTCCTGCCAAAGAAGTAATTAAACTGTTTAAGAAAAAATTCAGCATGGGAATTTTTTCTTTGAGCTCTATATAATTTTTAAAGGTCATATCTCTTGAAAAAATTTTACCTGAAATAATATCTCTGTTCTCCATAAAACTTGCGGACAGAGCATAAATTATGGGAAAAAAAACTATTGCAGACATTATTGTCATAAGTGAGTAAAATATTATATTTTTTAACTTTACCTTTTCTGTAAGAATAGTAATCCACTCTTTTCGGAAGATTAAAATTTTTTCTTCGTGGCTAGGGATATCATAATTTTTCAATACGTTTTCCAGATTACTCATTACTGATAATGCACCTTCCTTTCTATTTTAAATTTAAATGTCATAATCAAAATGATGAGTCCTAAAAGTACAAGCCCCTTTACACTTGCATAATCGTATCTGAATTCAGAAAATGCAGTTCTGAAGAGACTATAAACCAGGAGATTGGTTGAGTTTGCAGGACCTCCTCCTGTAAGTATATCTACCTGTCCAAAACTTTGAAAGGATTTTAGAGTTGTAGTGATAAGGAGATAAAAAATACTCGGCCCTAGAAGCGGCAGGGTAATCCGGAATAGTTTGTCAAAATACCCGGTTCCGTCTATCTCGGCACTTTCATCTATCTCACTACTTATATTCTGGAGTCCTGCAGTCAACACTAAAAATCCAAATCCTATATTCATCCAAACTGATGAGATTATAACTGCCCAGAGAGCATAGCTGCTGTCAGTCAACCAATTTATAGGCAGTATTCCAATTTTAGCAAGAAGATTATTTATAACTCCCAAACTGGGATGAAACATAAATAAAACTATCGTTGAACCTGCTGAAACTGAGACTCCCATTGTAGATGAAAATATCGTTCTGAAAAATGGAATTCCTTTTAGCTTCTCATTGCAGATTATAGCAAGAAATAGAGAGATCAATATACTCAGTATGACTGTTATTCCTGCAAATTTCAGTGTTATTCTAAGGGTCTGATAAAATTGTGCATCTGATAAAAGTTCTATAAAATTTTCTAATCCTGCAAATTGTACTACTTTCCCTCTGGCATCTGTAAACACGAATGAATAGTATACTGTTTTCAGCAAGGGATATAAATAGAAAATACCCACTGCTACCAGGGCTGGAATCATAAACAAGATTCCGCTCTTCTCATTTTTTTTTGTAAAGTTCATAAGCTCCCTTTGGTTATCCTCCTGACTTTATTTTTACGACTTGATATTCAGAGTATATGCTACTCCTGTAAACACATCATAAACTTTCTGTAAAATTTATGTAAATTTTATTAATATTTTTTACATTAAAAATTTTACTTGAAGTTGATTTTTTTTTATGATAGCATTTCAGAGATTCATCAGTTAATTTCAAAAAAATTTTTAAAGGAGTTTTTTATGTTAATATTTGCTCATAGAGGTGCCTCTGCCTACAGACCTCAAAATAGTATATCCGCTGTTCTCAAAGCTCTGGATTTGGGAGCTGAAGCGATTGAATTCGATGTCCAGCTTTCTAAAGACGGGGTTCCTATTGTTATTCATGATTTTTTTCTAAATAAACTGACAACTGAAGGTACTGGATATGTCAAAGATTTTACATTAAATGAACTTAAGAATTTTTTTCTTATTCCTAAAAATGGATATTTTGAAGAAAAAATACCTACCCTTCATGAATTTATGGAAATTCTTCCCGATGACATGCTTATCAATGTGGAAATTAAAAGTCTGCTCTCAGACAGTATGGGAACCGAGGATCCCATCATAGATGTTTTAAAAAAATTTCCCACTAAAAAAAATATTCTGATATCCTCTTTTGATCATGAGCTCCTTCTAAGAGTTCAGACAAAATACCCTCAATATAAAATCGGAGCCCTTACAGGAACAAACACCCTGTCTATGCCACAATATTTTTCTGATTCTCCCCTGAAACTAGAAAGTGTCAATCTTTCTCTGGAACTGGCTGAAGAAAATCTTATAAAAACTCTCCATGCCATGGGATATAAAGTTTATGTTTATACTGTAAATGATATTTCTATTGCTCTCAAACTTAAAAAAATGGGAGTCGATGGAATTTTCTCCGATCATCCTGATATTTTTTAAAATCTATTTTTCATAATTTATTTTTCTCATAATTCCTTAGTGGAAAGATAGTTAATTTTATAATTTCCTTAATAAAGAAAAAAAGCCCTGAAATCAGGGCTTTTTTCTATGCTTTATCTTTTTTTAAAACTCCCAGTAAAAGAGCAGTTACAACTGTTCCCAGTGCTACTGAAAGTATGTACATTCCAGGATTAGTTATAATAGGAAGTACGAAAAGTCCTCCGTGAGGTGCTGGAAGAAGACATTTAAAATACATGCTCATTCCTCCTGCTATGGCAGAACCTGCCACACATGATGTTATTACCCTTAAAGGGTCTGCTGCTGCAAAGGGAATTGCCCCTTCTGTGATGAAAGAAGCTCCCATGATATAGCATGTAAGTCCTGCTTCTCTCTCTTCCTTGCTGAATTTTTTCTTAAAAATAGTTGTAGCCAGGGCTATTCCCAGAGGAGGAACCATTCCTCCAGCCATAACTGCAGCATGGGGAGCATAGTTTCCAGAAGCTATAGCAGCTATTCCAAATGTAAAGGCAGCCTTGTTAATAGGACCTCCCATATCGATAGCCATCATTCCTGCCACAACCATTCCCAGAAGAATCAGATTTCCAGTTCCCATAGAGTTAAGGAAATTGGTCATTCCGTTATTCAGGAATGCCACCGGCTGTATTACCACTCCGTACATAATTATTCCCGTCAAAAGAATACCGAAAAGCGGATAGAGAAGAACAGGCTTTATCCCTTCCAGACTTTCAGGAAGTTTAGAGAAAAACTTTTTCAGGAAGAGGACTATGTAACCTGCTAAAAATCCTCCCACAAGGGCTCCTAAAAATCCACCGCCGTTGTTGGCTGAGATAAGACCTGCGACCATGGCAGGAGCAAATCCAGGACGGTCAGCGATACTCATACCTATAAATCCAGCAAGCACTGGAACCATAAGGAAGAAGGCATTTCCTCCACCGATATCCATAAGAAGCTTTGCTACCGGGTTAAATGTAGGATCAGCAGGGTCAGAAGCCTTTATTCCGAAGATAAATGAAAGTGCTATAAGTATTCCTCCCCCTACCACAAATGGGAGCATGTTAGAAACTCCGCTCATAAGATGCTTATAGATTCCTGTCTTTTCCTTTGTACCGGCAGAAGCCTTTCCTGATGTTCCTGAAAGGTAGGTAGTTCCCTTTCCTTCCACGGCATCTTTTATAAGCTCTTCAGGTCTTTTTATACCGTCTTTTACAGGAACAATCTGAACCTGTTTTCCATGGAATCTCTCCATCTCCACATTTTTGTCAGCAGCAATGATGATTCCCTTGGCATTTTTAATCTCTTCAGCTGTAAGGGGATTTTTTACTCCTGTGGATCCGTTAGTTTCAACCTTTATTTTTATTCCCAGCTCTTTTCCTTTATTTTCCAGGGCTTTGGCAGCCATATAGGTATGGGCTATCCCTGTGGGACAGGCTGTTACTGCAAGAACAGAATAGACATCCTCTGAATTTTTTTCTGCTGATTCCTGGTCTTCCTGTGAATCCTGAGAGAAAAGAGCAATAACATCATCTGCTGTTTCAGCTTTTAAAAGTTCCTCTCTGAAATCATCTTCCAGAAGACGGTGGGTAAGCTGCGCCAGGGTTTCTATGTGAGAGTCAGTTGCATTTTCAGGAGCTGCAATCATAAATATAAGAGTTGAAGGCTCTCCGTCCAAAGAATCATAGTCGACTCCCTCCTTTATCCTTCCGAAGGCTATGCTGGGAACCAGAACAGCACTGTTTTTTGCATGGGGAATTGCAATTCCCTCTTCAAGTCCTGTGGAGCTCTGGCTCTCTCTTTTGAGAATTCCCTCTTTAAAAACCTCTCTGTCACTTATCTTTTTGCTTTGAAAAAGAATGTCTACCATTCTGTCTATTACCTGATTTTTATTTTCTGCCTTCAGGTTGAGGTCCATAGTATCTCTAGTAAGCATCTCTGTTATTTTCATTATTTAACACTCCCTATTCCAATTTTTTTATATAGTTCTTCCATTTTTTCCAGGGTAACAAGACCGGTAGAAAAAGCCGTTCCGCTTCCTGATGCCACTCCGTATCTGTATGCCTCTTCCACGGATTCCCCTCTGGACAGTCCGTAGATAAATCCTGCTATCATGGAATCTCCCGCTCCCACAGAACTTATAAGTTTTCCTTCTGGGACTCCGCACTGGTAGACATTATTCTGTGTAATCAGAAGAGATCCGTCTCCCCCCAGAGAGATAAGGACATTTTCCGCTCCCTGTTTCTGAAGCTCTTTTCCTGCTTCTATTAGCTCATCCATGCTTTGGAATTTCTTTCCGAAATATAATTCTAGCTCGTGCTGATTGGGCTTTATCAGGAAAACTCCCTTTTCCAGTGCCTTTTTAAAGGGCTCTCCAGTCCCGTCCAGTATAACCCTTACCCCTTCAGGAACAAGGGAGATGATATCTCTATATATTTCCGGGCTGAGACTTTTAGGTACGCTTCCAGATAATACAAGAATATCTCCCTCCTTAACCTGATGGAAATTTTTCATAAACTCTTTCAGCTCAGACTCTGTAATTTCTGGAGAAATTCCGCTTATCTCTGTTTCCAGACCCATATTATTGATTTTTACATTTATCCTTGTAGTCTGGGAAAGCTGAACGAAGTCGCACTCTATCCCCTCATCCCGAAGGGTATTTTTTATAAAATCTCCGGTAAATCCTCCCAGAAATCCCAGAGCTTTGGTAGAAACTCCGAAGTTTTTAAGAACCTTGGAAACATTTATCCCCTTTCCTCCCGGAAGAGAGTAACCTGTCTCTGCATGGTTGAGTTTCCCCTCTGAAAATTCATGGAATCCCAGATAATAATCCACGGCCGGATTCAGTGTAACTGTATATATCATCCTACTACCTCTCTTTTTATGTTTTTGTATTTTTCGTCACTTATCTCGTTCTCTGTAATTAGAGTTCCAGAATCTGGAAGAGCAAATTTCACAAGGGATTCTCTTCCTATTTTTGAAGAGTCACAGAGGAAATAGACTTTTTTTCCCTGATTGACCGCTGCCTCTTTTATTCCTCCCTCCTCTATGTCAGGAGTGAAGTAACCTTCTTCATTTACGCTGTTGGCTCCCATAAAAACCTTGTCAAAGACATAGTTTTTTATGGTTTTTTCTGCCAAAGATCCCACCAGAGAGTTGGTTATCCCCTTTATTTTTCCTCCGATAAGATAGCTTTCTATCTTGTTGGCAATAAGCTCATTGAGATGGCTTATACCGTTGGTTATGACTAAAGTATCTTTCCCTCGGAGATACTTAATCATGGCCCCAGTGCTGCTGCCGGCATCCAGATAGATTTTATCCCCATCATTCACAAGGGAAGCTGCATATTTGGCAATTCTCATTTTAGCCTGACTGTTTATCCCTTTTTTCTGAAGGACGCTCTGCTCCTGACCAAGGTCCAGGATAGCCCCTCCGTGGACTCTTTTTATCTTTCCCTCTTTCTCAAGTTCATTAAGATCTCTACGGATTGTGGCTTCTGAACAGTTCAGTATCTCCACAAGTCTGTTAATCTTAATGTTTTTTTTATGACTCAGAAGTTCCAATATAGAATCTTTACGGTTTATACTTAACAAAACATCACCTCGATTTTTCTTTATCCAAGTTTAACATCCTCTTCAGAAAAAATCAATCTTTTTCTTTCAGAAACTTTCAAATTCTTTCAAGTAAAAAAAAGCAGAGGAAGGTTCCTCTGCTTTTTCTATTAATTATTTAGAGCTGATAAAAAAGATTTTCCATTTTTAGGAAGTTTATAGCCAAAATATTCTGCAGCTGTCTGCCCCATATCCGCCAGACTCTTTCTTTCTCCAATCTCCACTCCTCTTCCAAGCAGTTTTTTTGAGTAGATCAAGATAGGAACTTTCTCTCTTGTGTGCTGGCTGTGCCCAATCTCAGGGTCATTTCCATGGTCTGCTGTTATGATGAGTATATCCTCATCATCCAGGTTTTCCATAACCTCTGGGAGATATCTGTCAACTATTTCCAGCTTTTCTCCATATATCCTGCT
>JBOFCM010000174.1:0-2438 GCA_051646055.1 Fusobacteriaceae bacterium | reverse complement strand
AAGTGCTAAACTTACTCCTCCTACTGAGATAAAGCTCCCTAAAAAAGCATAAAACATAGGAGCTATAACTCCGTCTACTGAGTTTTCACTGATTGTTTCCAGTGTCCCTCTTATTATCTGATTTTCATCTAGGCTGGCTGTGTCTCTGCTCACCAGGTATGAAAGCTCTTTTCTTGCCAGAGCTATATCATCTTTTTCCAAGATTACATAGACTCGTTTTCCTTCATCTCCGAGACATCTTGTTGCCAAGGTAGTGTAAAGGAGAAGAATCTCAGCAAAAGTTCCTAGTTTTGTTAGTAAGAAACTCCCTGTAAAAGTTACCAGGGCAACTGAACCAAGAAGTAAACCTCCTGCAATTTTTTTATACCGGAATCTATAGAGAACACTCTCTGAAAATGTGATCACTTTCCCTATAATTCTTATGGGGTGAAAACTGTAGTTAGGGTCTCCAAGGAGGAGATCCAAAGCATATACAAAGGGATATGTTTTTATAAAATTCATCTCTCAATCTCCATAATTTCGTAGAGTTTATCCATCATGATATTTTCCCTAAGAAGAGTTTCCAGCTTATCCAGCTCTCTCTCCCTATATTGGCTAAATGAGACTGAACCTTGAATCTGGTCCATTCCCTTTTTCTCTCTTAGGTTATTGAGGACTCTGTCGATAAACTCCTTGTTGTCAAAAATTCCATGGACATATGTAGCGAAAATATTCCCTTGAGATATGGAGGTTACTGATTTCCCCTCAGGTGTAACTGTTATTCCCTGGTGAATCTCATATCCCTCAATCTCAATTCCCTCAAGATTTTGGAAGAATCCTCTCATATTCTCCAGCTTTCCACTGTATTGTTTCGTGTTTTTCTCTTTTTCCATTACAGTTTCAACATTGAGAAGTCCTATCCCTGGAAGTTCAGGAAGAGCGGATTCAATCTGGTAAGGATCTTTTATTCTATCTCCCAGCATCTGTAATCCCCCGCAAATACCTATTATAGGAGTCCCTTTTCTAGAAGATTTTATTATCTCTGTTATTATCCCCTTTTCATGGAGATCTTTCAGATCTTCAATGGTGTTTTTTGAACCTGGAATAATTATAAGATCCTCATCTCCCATTTGAGAGGGATGGGTGATATAATTTACAGAGACATCCCCGTAGATATTAAAGGGATCAAAGTCATTGAAGTTGGATATCCTCATATTTTTTATTATGGATACTTTTATAGCTCCCTCTTTATCTCTTTTTTGAAACCTAGCACTCAGACCGTCTTCATCTTCAATATCCAGTTCAGCATAGGGAAGAACTCCTATGACAGGGATACCTGTCAGTTTTTCAAGTTTTTCAAGTCCTGGCCGAAGTACCTCAATATCTCCACGGAACTTATTTATTATTATTCCCTTGAGCATTTTTCTCTCATTTTCAGGAAGAAGCATAACTGTTCCCAAAACCGAAGCGAAAACTCCCCCACGGTCTATGTCAGCCACAAGAACAACTGGAGCTCCTGCCATCTCTGCCATTCCCATATTTACAATGTCATCATCTACAAGGTTTATCTCAACAGGGCTTCCTGCACCTTCCATAATGCATATCTCAAACTGACTTCTTATATTTTTTTCATAGAGTGCCATTATCTCGCCTTTTAAAGTAGATTTAAATGCTGAATAATCAAACCATGCCATATTTCCTATGGATTTTCCATTGAGAATAACCTGACTTTTTCTCTCCCCAGTGGGTTTAAGAAGTATTGGATTCATAAAAGATTTGGGTTCTAGTCCGCAAGCGATAGCCTGTACCACCTGTGCTCTTCCCATCTCATGTCCCTCACTCGTTATAAATGAATTTAGTGCCATATTCTGTGATTTAAAAGGCACTGTGGAAAAACCGTCTTTATAAAATATTCTTGCAAGACCTGCTACTGTAAGACTTTTTCCCGCTCCAGAAGAGGTCCCTACTACCATAAGATTTTTATGTTTTCTCAATTTTATCTCCTTTTACTATAAAAAATTATAAATAAAAAACCCACCATTCTATACTTTACATACCGAAGGTGGGTAGACATCAATATTAGAATTTCCACCTTAAAATATTAAGGGGAAAGCATAAATAAATTTTAAATTAAAATCTTTTAATTTAAAAATTTCTTACACTTTCGTCCTCGCGAAATTTGTAAAATCTTGTAGCTTGTGGCAGTTCTCCTGACTTAGAATCATCTTACTCCCAGCCCTTCCCGAAAAATTTTATAAAAATTTCAGTGGTTTTGCTGGTTTCATCCTCATTACAGTGGCGGGACCGTATAGGAATTTCACCTATTTCTCTTTTAATCAAACAATGTTTGAACCATTTGCTAATCTATTCAATTTAAAACAAATCATATCATACTAAATTCTTCCGGTCAACTTTTTTATCGCCAATTTAGTGTTTTTATGATGTATTATATAAAAAAT
>JBOFCM010000173.1:0-9978 GCA_051646055.1 Fusobacteriaceae bacterium | reverse complement strand
CAATAGCGGAAATAAGGTTAGCGGTAATCCTAACACAATAGAAGTAATCAATTATGAAATAAACCACTTAGGACCTTAGGAGGTATAACTTGTTTAATTTAGGGAGAAAAAGGGAAAAGAAATTTATATTCAGCAATTTGAATGATTACACTTTGGAATTTGAGAAAGAGGAGAATAAAAAAAAGGGTCTGATATTGGGGTTATCCAATGATGACTTCAGAATAGCACTCCTCAATATAGATCCTACTCTCAACGAAATGAAGAGAGAGGAGGAGATAGAGGAACAGCTCCGTATGATGATAGTGGGGTATGATCCTATGGAATATACCACAAAAACTCTTACAGAATCCAAAGAACTTCAAAATGAGAGAATCATGGCGATATCTCTTGAAAGAGAAAAAATAGATGAAATTACAGCAGTTGCCAAAGCAAACAAAATAAAACTGAAGGGAATATATCCAAGTTTTATTTTGGATGAGCAGGAAAATCTGACTGATATACTTATGCAACTTCCGTCTATAAACGTAGGAGAAAGCATAATGACACAGGATGAGGCAGAAGAGATGAATCTTACCAGGGATGAGAGCCATGAAAAAATAAACCTTCTTCTCACAGAAGATGGTGAACCTCTCAACATAAGAAAAAAAATTATAGATGGAGAGGAAGAGGAGTATAATTTTTTGGATGACTCACAGGTAAGTGAGATAAAAAGTTCAGAAATATTTGGTAATGTAAAAAAAGTTTTTTTGGCAGTTATAGTAGCTCAGATTCTTTTCTTTGGTTTTTTAAAGTTCAGTCAGATATCGGTGAAAAATGAGATAGCTCAGATTGGAGCTGAAAATCAGAGAACAGAAGCAAGAGTAAAGGAGCTTGAAAGCAAAATAGCGAGTATACCTAATTATGAAATGAAACTTAAGAAACTTCAGGAGATTATGGATACTAAATCCCCAGGTGCCAATGAAGTTCTTTTTGCCCTAAGAAAAAGTATAGCTCAGGGAGTGTTTATAGAAAACATAAAGATGGCAGGAGATAAGATAGAGCTAGTGGGAACAGCTGATACAGCTGATAGTGTTTATGAGTTCCAGAGAAATCTTGTAAAAGAGGGGTTCTTCAAAATAAATTCCAGTCCTCTGAACAATGCGGGACAGTTCTATACATTTAAAATAGAAGCTAATATAAAGTAGGTGATGAGGATGAAGAAATCAAAAATTTGGGATAACTTGAAAGAAAAATGGAATGAGGACAAAGAGGAGTTTTTAGGGAAACTGCCTCCTCAGGTAAGGAATACTGTAGAAAATGAAAAATTCCTAATGGGAGCAATGGGTGTTATTGTATTAGGAGCAGGATTCTATATGAATTTTCTTCCCTATGAGGAAACTGTAGCCTTTAAAGCACAGCTACAAAAAATTAAAAATGACTCGAGAACCTTAACATCTAAGGAGAAGAGTCTGACAAAACTTTTCGCAGAAAATACTAAAAAGAGCAAAAGTGATGTGGAAAATTATGAGATGATAAAGAAACAGCTTTTCGCAGTAGAGTTTAAGGATCCTCTTGAAGTTGTGGAATATGCTCAAGGACCACTCAATAACTTAGGCATGGATCTTAATTCTGTGGGGCAGATAGAGATAATAGCTGAAAAATTGGATGGGACAGAAAACAAAAAAGTGGATAACAGTTCCAATGGGACTATAGCATCTGATGAAAATACACTGCCGAAAGTGGAGGTGTCATATAACATTACATCAGGTTATGATGATATAGCTGAATTTTTTACAGAGCTTGAAACTGGTGAGGCTTTTGTTCAGTTCCGTAATAATCCTATAGAACTTGCACTGAAGGGAGATGTGGTGGCTGCTACTTTCAAACTGAGTGGTTATGCTGACAAGCTTACTTTGGGAGATACTTCGGCAAAAGAAGCTTTGGAAACAGATGACAGGTCTCTGAAAAATCAGTTTTTCAATAAGGCTACAAATCAAGGTTTGAGAAGAGATATAACAAAAGCTGTTGTGAGCCAGCTGAGAGGTAGATATCACGGAGTTCTTCATTTTAAGGATGGAAAATCGATGGCTTTCACAGATGGAAGACATTTTAAGCTGGCTAATTTAGACAGAGAAAAGGAAAAATGGTACATGCCTAGTATAAAAGACAACCAGGACAGTTACCAAATCTCCTTCAAAGACAGAGAAACAGGGGAGATAATAGATTACAGAGTGAAAAAAAATACAAAATAGTTTAAGGAGAGTTTTGAATGGGGAAGAAAAAAATTTTAACAGCAATATTTTTAATTATATTCTCGATATCTACTTTTGGAAATATCAGAGGAATAATATTTGATCAGCCTACAAATTTTAAGGGGATGACAGTATCTGATGCACTTTCTTTACTTACTCAGGATACGGGGGTAAATCTAGTGGTGGAAGATGCCTTTAAGGATAAAGTTATAGATAATTCTTTTGTAGGTGGAGAAAATCTTGAGGAAATAATTAATATTATAGCTACTACAAATGGAATGAGAGTAAGAGAAATAGGCAGCAATATATATGCACTTGAAGGGAAGGCTACCGCAGGGAGTAACGGAGCCAGTACAATAGTTGGAACAGTCAGAACAAATAATTTTGGTGTGGGAATTAACGGAGCGAAAGTTACAATTCTTAACAGTGGAATTCAGCCTATAATGACAGGTTTCGGAGGAAAGTTTATCATCAACAATGTGCTTCCGGGAACATATATTATGAAAGTTGAAAAACAGGGCTATGAAACTGAGGGAGATTTTATCACAGTAGGGAAAGAAGATAAAAATATCAATATAGATCTCTATAGAAGCGGAGAAAAAATAGAAACTGGAAGAGCTGAAAATAGCAGATCGAGAGTTGTAGGAAGTTTTCAGACTGCACTGGGAAAAAATAATGTCACAGAGCAGGTAAATCTTCTTAATGTTGGTGCGGAAGAAGCTAGAGCTATTCTACTCGAACTTATGCAGGAACAATTAGATACAAGAATGACAACTTTATCTAGAGAAGACAATTCAATTACAACATTGCCTACGGGAGAAGTTGCAGAAATTAAGAAGGATGGAAGTCAAGGAACAACATCTCATACTGTTGGACGTTCTTTGGAAAATTTTAAAGCTATCCCTGTAATTAAACAGAATATGCTCATATTGAGTGGAACTCCTGAACAGGTTAAAGTGGCTAGAAATCTGCTGAATATTCTAGATAAGGATTCTAAACAGGTTAGAATAGCGGCGCAGATTATAGAAATAACAGATAATCTTTTTGAAAATCTTGGTTTCTCATGGGCTTATTCAAGCGGAAGCTTAAAACCAAATACCCCTACAAGTAATGGAACTAGTGGAGACTTTACGGAAAATCTTACAAATGGATTTAATCAAATAGGGCTTAATTTCTTCAGATTCTTTAATAATAAGAGTGAGTTACTGAACTTCTCTATAGATATGCTTCAAGGAACAAACGATGCAGTTATAAGTGCTGTACCATCTATCCTTGTAGTAAATGGAGAAACAGGAAATTTCAAGGTAACAGATGAAAGTGTAACTTCATACGACACTGACATATCTGACAATGGAGCTAAAACCATAACTGCTAATCTGGGAGAAGCGGGAACGATACTTAATGTTACTCCTGTAATCCGTGATGATAACTCCATTCAGCTTAAGATTAAAGTGGAAAAAAGTAAGTTCCTAAGGGATGAAAAGACTATTATTCAGGATTCTGAAGAGTCTTTCTATAACCCAAAATCTCAGAGAGTTATTGAAACTATAGTTAATGTTAACAACGGAGATACTATTTTTATCGGTGGAATGAAATCTGCTGATGTGAAAAATGATCAGAGTAAAGTTCCTCTTTTAGCAGAAGTACCTGTGATGGGAGAACTATTTAAATCTACTAAAGTAACCTCCAAAGTAAATGATCTATATATAAAACTGAAAATTGATATTGTTGATGGTGAAATGGCAAAATCAGAGCCTGATTTAAGAGGGTTTATGATGCAGGAGATACACAATATGCCAGTTAGAGGTGGAGAGAATATTGATACAACTTTTTACCCACAGTTTCCACAATAATAAAAAATAAAATATAGGGAGTGCGGAGTTTGCTCTGCACTCTTTTTTTCTAGGGGGAAAAATGTATAAGTTAGGATTTTTATCGCTTTTAGTCTATATCCTCATGCTCATAGGAGTAGAAAAATACAGGATGGTTGTAATGCCCTTTGCAGTATTGGGTCTTCTTTTTGTATACATAAAGAAGAGAAAGTTTGAAGTGGGAAGTATTCACATCCTCCTTTCATATATAGTTATCTTGGGAGCAGGTTATCTCTTCAATCTTCTATCCATAAGCGGAGCCAGAGGTGGAGAGTATTTTTTAATACTCAATACTATTTTTGTTTTTGCCTTTATATTCCTCAACTTTATAGAATCGGGAAGAGAGCTTTTTATAACAAGAAATTTTTTTATAGGAGCAGGAGTGCTTCTGGGGCTGGTTTCAATCCACCAATATATCTCGATATACTGGGGAAGCGGATGGGATGAAGCGGTTATAACCTCTTACAGAAGCAAGGGATTTGAAAATATTTTCTACACCAGTGTCCTACTCATGGTTACAGGTATGATACTAATCTCTAAGCTATATATTGAAAAGTTGGAGTGGAAAACAACGAAAGAGAGAGGGGTAAATGTCCTATATATTTTATCAGCGGTAATTATATTCCAGGGACTTCTTTTTACGAAAACAAGAGCTTCTATATATACTTTTTTTGCAGGTTTCATACTCATACTTCTATCTAAAATAAGGGTTAAAAGGGCCTTGGTATTTTTGGTGGCACTTTTTACTCTCTACGGAATCAATCCTACACATGTGAAATCCATAACAGAGACAGTGACTATAGATCCCGATCAAGCAGGACCTCGTCAGCATTCTGATAATCTCCGTAGAATAATGTGGAAGGGTGCTTACACTGTGTGGAAAGATTACCCAATCTTGGGAGTGGGGAACGATATAGAAGTTGTGAGAGAAAAGATGGCTGACTACTCCAGAACAATAGAGGATGAGAAGGGATATATAGCCTATGGAATAAAGGGAGATTTCTTCCGTTCCAAATTCACAGAATCCCACAGTACATATTTTAACTTTCTTATGCAAAATGGTATGGTTATATTACTTTATCTTTTCTTTTTCGGGGTAATAATCCCTTATCAGTTCTGGGTTAACAACAAAAAAACAAGGGAATTTTCTCTCCTTAAAAAAATAGGTGCACACAAATTCAGTACAGAAGAATATCTGGGAGATGAAAATATAGAGAGTTATGAAAGCATAAATACTGGAGCCATGGTTGCCATAATAAATCTACTTGTGGTAGGATTGGCATGGGATATGTGGAGTTGGGCTTTTCAAGTTCAAGAAATTTTCCAGTTTATGGTATTTCTGCTTATGGCTGTTTATGTGAGGTTGAAAAGTATCTCTCATAATTTGAAAGAGAAGAAGGAGACTGAAAGAAAAAATGAAAGACAGCAGGAGCAGAAAATTAAGCACAGAAATTCCTAAATATATAGAAGAAATTTATAAAACAAAAGAGGAGAGACTAATGTTGTCTCTCCTCTAATCCTTGCAAAAAGAAAAGACAGATTGCCGTCTGTCTCTTTTTTTTACTTCTTTCTTTAGGTGTTTCTGGAAGACCACATGGTCTTTTAAAAACACCACATGGTCTTCCAGAAACACCCAATAAAGAACAACATATAAAGAACAACATAAAAGAATCAGTCTCCCTTAAGTGCATAAAAATAAAGAGAAGTGAGTATTGTGACCCTGAAGTTGAAATAGCCCATAAAATGTGGTAGAGTTAAAGGAAAATAAAAAAAATTAGGAGGAAAAGAGTGAATAGTTTTGGGAGCAGTTACAGAATATCTATATATGGTGAATCCCATGGAGCAGGAGTGGGAGTTGTACTGGATGGAGTAATTCCAGGAATACCTCTTTCAGAGGAAGATTTTTTTCTAGATCTGGCCCGTAGAAAACCCGGAGCAAAGGGAACAACACCGAGGATAGAAAAAGATATTCCTGAGATACTTTCAGGTGTTCATGAGGGGCATACCACAGGGGCCCCTATAAATATATTTTTTAGAAACAGCAATACAGAATCTAGAGTATATAAAGATTTTAAATCCCATCCCAGACCTGGCCATGCTGATTACAGTGCCACTCAAAAATATTGGGGCTACAACGATATAAGGGGAAGTGGACATTTTTCAGGACGTATGACTCTGGCTCTTGTGGCAGCTGGAGTAGTAGCCAAAAAGCTCATTAACAGAATAGCTGAGAGGGATGGACAAGATCTCCCTCACTACTCTGTTCAGTTAGAGAAGATAGGGAAATTCAATCTTCTAGGAGAGCCAGAAAGGGAAAATATAATAAACTATGAGATAGAGAGAGTGGCAGCTCTTGGAGATTCCCTGGGAGGAGTTATAGGGTGTAAGGTTAAAAATCTCCCTCCAGCCCTTGGGGAACCTTTCTTTGATTCGGTGGAGTCTCTCTTTTCTCACCTGCTTTTTTCTATTCCAGGAATAAAGGGTGTGGAATTTGGAAGCGGTTTTGGAGGGTGTGAAGAACTTGGAAGCTTCTTTAATGACAGGTTTATCTCAGCTGAAGGCGAAACAGAAAGCAATAACAATGGAGGAGTAAACGGAGGGATAACCAATGGAAATGATCTGAGCTTCAGAGTGGCAGTAAAGCCCACTTCCAGCATATTTGTACCTCAGGAAACTTTTAACTTTGCCACAGGGGAGATGGAAACTTTGAAAATTCAAGGACGTCATGATGCTGCTTTTGTTCTCAGGGTTCCTGTGATTGTAGAGAGTGTTTCGGCAATAGTGTTGGCAGATCTTTTTCTCAGAAAAAACTTGAGGTGTAGCGGAAGTAATTAGAAGGAAAAAAAATTCTTAAACGGTAACTTATTATGAAGAGCATAAGAAATTACCGATTTTAAGGAGAAATAGATGGAGAAAATAGAGAGCCGAGCTCTAAAAATAGATGCGACTTGGAGATACCTAATATGTTTTTTAATTTTCTGTTTGATCCATATTTTTCTTATTCCTGAAGACTATGCCGAGATCACAGAGCTTTTTATCTCTCTTGGAGGGGGAAGTGCTGCTCTAGTGATTTTTATCATAGGTTGCAGAAGCAACGGAGATAATACTCCCTATCGTTGGGGTCTTATTCTGACGGCATTTTTTTATCTTGTGGCAAAATCTTTCGGTTACAGGGAAGCGGATACATTTTTCTATATTCTTGCAAATCTCTCTTTGGGGTTTGCAGTTTATCATCTGATAAAGGAATATTCTGGAAAGTGGAGCAGAAGCAGGATGCTCATAGATGGTTTTTTTACAGGAGGAGTGCTTTTTTTTGGCGTATGGGAGTTTTTTGTCGTCCCCTTTTTCCTTCTATATATAAAGAATGAATTTATACTGTCTGAGGTTGCGGTAGATTCTATATATATTTTTATAAATCTGACAATAATTTTTTTTCTTTCTATGTTATATTCACTGGAGAAGAACTATCTGTATAATATGAATAATATAATTCAAGCACTGGGTTTCTTTATGTGGTCTGTGGGAAATATTGTTTTCCAGTTTAAAGGAATTTATGAACATGCCAGGTTTGTGGAGGCAATGTGGCCGGTAGCTCTCTTACTCATAGCTGTAAGTTCTGTGAAAAATGGAACAGAAACAGAGTTGCAAGTGGAGAGGGAGAGAAACAGTTTTTCCCTAATGATGATTATACTATCCCTGGCTGTTGTCTATTATGGGAATAAAGAAGGTCTGTTTGCCCTTGTTCCACTTTTGTTATTCAAATATATTTTTTCTAGGCACATTGATGTCTATGAGAGAAATGAACTTCTCAATGCGAAGTATATAGAGAGTAACGGAAAATTATATGAGATGGCTAATAAGGATGAGCTGACTGGGATATACAATAGAAGAAGGCTTATAGAAGAACTGGAAAATCTCACTGAAAATAGAAGGCAGCAAGGGGATTTTGCTTTGCTTTTTGTAGATTTGGACAGATTTAAAAATATAAATGATACCTACGGCCATGATGTGGGGGATCTTCTTTTGAAAGAAAGTGTAAAAAGATTCCAAGAGATTGTGGAAGAGAGAGATTTTGTAGCCAGACAGGGCGGAGATGAATTTGTAATAATATTTAAGGATATCAGAGACAAAAATTATATCTCTGAGAAATGCAGGGAGATTTTAAACTCCATGGAAAAGGAGTTTGTTCTCTCGGGTAAAAAGATAAAAACCTCTGCCAGCATAGGAGTGGCTCTCTATCCTGAACATGCACAGAATTATATGGAGCTTATAAAGTGCGGAGATCGTGCCCTCTATAAATCCAAGGCAGGAGGGAAAAATCGCTTCTATATATATGATGAGGAACTTCAGAAAATTCAGGGCAGAAGATTTTTGATTGAAAATAGGCTCCAAAATGCTAGAATAAGAAAAGAACTCTATCTCCTTTATCAGCCACAGATAGATATGAAAACTGGGAAAATGGTAGGAATGGAAGCTCTTCTCAGATGGAAAAACAGCGAACTGGGGGAAGTGAGTCCCCAGGAATTCATACCTATAGCTGAAGAGATAGGAACTATCCATAGTCTGGGAGAGTTTGCAATTGTGGAGGCTACCAAAGATATAAGGTATCTCAATGAAAAGCATGGACAAAATCTGAAAGTTGGAATAAATGTATCTCCTAAGCAATTTTTTACAGATGGGTTTTTTCTGGCTTTGAGAAAAAATATGGCAGAAAACAGAATTAATCCCAGATGGCTGGATATAGAGATAACTGAAAATATGGCCA
Organism: Fusobacteriaceae bacterium; assembly: GCA_051646055.1. Classification (GTDB taxonomy): domain Bacteria; phylum Fusobacteriota; class Fusobacteriia; order Fusobacteriales; family Fusobacteriaceae; genus JAGNZR01. The sequence continues at coordinate 1,111 of JBOFCM010000173.1, read as the reverse complement.
TGTCCAATGAGGCAGAAGTGATTCGGAGACTAGAAGCCTTGACCAGATTGGGGGTCTCTATTTCCATAGATGACTTTGGAACTGGATACTCATCTCTAGCATATTTAAAAAATTATCCTGTAACTACTTTAAAGATAGCCATGGAACTTATAAGGGATCTGGATAAGGGGAAGCAGGATTATAATATAGTTAAGGCGGTAACTGCCATGTGTCGAGAGATGGGGATTGAAACTATAGCTGAAGGCGTGGAGAATTCACGTCATTTCCAAATATTGAAAGATTTTGGCTGCGACAGGATTCAAGGGTATTATGCCTCTGAACCTATAAGAATTGGAGAGATAGAGGAAAAATTTTTAAATTAATAGAAGGGGGAAATAATGAAAAATAAAAATTATATAAACTGGGATGAGTATTTCATGGGGATAGCAATCCTTTCAGGGAAGCGAAGTAAAGATCCCAATACTCAGGTGGGAGCCTGTATAGTAAATGCAGACAATAAAATAGTAGGAGTAGGCTATAACGGATTTCCTCACGGCTGTTCAGATGATGAGTTTCCGTGGCATAGGGATGGGGAATTTCTGGAAACAAAATATCCCTATGTGTGTCATGCAGAGCTAAATGCTATATTGAATAGTATAAAATCCACCAAGGGATGCAAAATCTATGTGGGGCTCTTCCCGTGCCACGAGTGTGCCAAAGCTATAATCCAGAGTGGAATAGATGAAGTTATTTATCTTTCGGATAAATATTGCGGAACAGAGTCGGATCGAGCTTCAAAAAAAATGTTTGGGGCAGCTGGGGTCAAATTTAGGCAGTTTAGCAGTGAAATAAAAAAAATATATCTGGAGTATTAATGGGCTCAATAGAGCCTTTTTTTATTGGTGTTAAAGGAGAAAAGAGATATTGGGAGAAGGGGATTGGGATATTTTTTAATTATTTTACAAAAAAAGTGTTGACGTTTTTTATTCCCTATGGTATTATTATATTTGTCCACGACGAAAAGCGTGAACGAAACAAAAAGGACATTAACAACAGAATAGAGAAGTAATCTAATAAATCTTTGAACTAAATTAGTTCAGAAAATTCTCAGTAATGAGACGTCACAAAGACA
>JBOFCM010000172.1:0-3516 GCA_051646055.1 Fusobacteriaceae bacterium | reverse complement strand
ACTTATTAATTCTAACTTATTAATTCTACCCTTAAGCTCCATATGATCCCCTAGTTCCGAAGGCACGGGCTAGGTTAGGAATTTAGAATTAGCAACGCCTCCCCCTGAGTAGATCCGTTTCCGGACCGCCCAGTTTGGTGTAGGGAGAACGCAGAAAATGCACAGGCCGGCGCATGTTTTTTGGAAGGACCAGTTGGCTTCCCTTACTATCTCAACCATCCTTTTATTCCCTATGGGTTTCAGTCCAAACCCAGTTCCTCCCCGTTCTTGACCAACTCAGATCCCATTTTGTCAGTCAATAGTCCAGACTGGGCCCATAATTCTTAGCAGCTTTGTCGTATAGGGAATGCGAAATTTCCACATTAAATTTATCTGGGCCGGCGAATCGAGTAGTCCCCGATAATCCCGGTCCAGCATCCCACTCCCTCAATCATGCCGATAGCTCCAATTATTTCCTAGGGTAATCCATCCCGAAGCTGTTCTACTTTTAAACCTCTATAAGAGGTAGGTCTTAGTTATTGTTGTGTACTATGCCCATTTTCATCAACCAAATCTATTCAATTTTATAGAAATATCATTTTTGATTATCTTATTATCATTTTATTATTTCATCATTTTTTTATTATTGTCCCTATAAAAAAGCCTCTCCTGCCTGCTGACCCACTGATAAATTTAGATTTAGTTTAAAATAGGGTTTAAATTAAAACTAAGGTTAAGTCAACTAGGGTTAGGTTAAGGATAGGGTTAAGTTTAGGTTAGGTCAAGGTTAAGGTTAGGATTAGGGTTAGGTTAAGGTTAGGGTTAGGTTAAGGTTAGGCAGTCTATCCAAGTTTATAGAGAGACACATCCTCAGTAGTTTACCTTGGGATCCTCGGGTGTTTCGGCCTTTTAATCACTATACACCCTCCTCCAAGGCGGCCCGTCTTGGGGTGATCAGTCCCAGACTTGTGTTCTCTAGGAAAGCTGACCTATGACCAGCATCATAAAATCTGCCTATTTAATATATGATTCTTAAGGAATGGAAAATTTTCAGGCTGAATTTATCAAAGCCAGCGAATCGAAAACAGAAAATATCCGTTCTCAATAATCCTGGCCCCGCATCCCATCCCTCGAATCTATCCCTACCTATTACCTTATATGATTCTTAAGGAATGGAAAATTTTCAGGTTGAATTTATCAAAACCAGCGAATTGAAAACAAAAACATTCGTTCTCAATAATCCTGGTCCCGCATCCCATCCCTCGAATCTATTCCTACCTATTACCTTGTAAAGCAGACCCTACCTTAGAGCCAATTACTAGTCGAACTAGACCAGATCCACAATGACATTGTTGGGTTCTGGCTTGAACCAAAAATAATTTTATTTTCTTATTTTTATAAGTACGAATTGTTCTGACTTGAACTACTCATAGTTTTAAATCGGGTTCTGGCTTGAACCAAAAATAAATTCTTATTTTTACAAGTTTGATTTGTGTTCTGACTTGAACTACTCATAGTTTTAAATCGGGTTCTGGCTTGAACCAACAACAATTTTATTTTCTGATCCTTACAAGCCCGAATTGTGTTCTGACTTGAACTACTCAGTTTTAAACCAGGTTCTGGCTTGAACCAACAATAAATTCTTATTTTTACAAGTTTGAATTGTATTACCTTATATGATTCTTAAGGAATGGAAAATTCAGGCTGAATTGATCAAAACCAGCGAATCGAAAACAAAAATATTCGTTCTCAATAATCCTGGTCCCGCATCCCATCCCTCGAATCTATTCCTACCTATTACCTTGTAAAGCAGACCCTACCATTCTAGCGCTAATCACCGATAGAAGACTTGGAAACCATTCAAGACCCTTTAATCCTAGGTCACCTGCCCTGCGTGCTGTCCTAGTGGACCCAGAGAGGCTGGATACCTACCTACCTCCCCGGATGTTCCTTTGTTAACACCGCAAGGTTTCCCAGGACATCCGAAAGGAGGCCCCGCCGTCAATTAGGAATCGACGATTGGCGGTTGCGTTCAATTCCACACAACAAGCTTCTACCAATCTATCTTCCAACTAATCCTTCACAACAGAATTCCCTCCCATCTCCCCACTTACTACCTCAACCCCGGTAACCTTTTTAATCGACTTCATTATCGCTTATTTCCTTTATTTTATTTTTTATTTCCTATTTTTCCGTCCCCCGATTTTCTAAAATCTCCTTACATCTTTAATTCCAAAAAGAAGCTTCCTTCCATTCCCTATCTAACTCCTCTTATGTCCTGTCCTATCCAAATTCCCTTATTTTAATTACCACCAATCAAAATTCTGCATTTCTTGTTACCACCAGTGTGGCTCTCAGCTCCCTTAGTTTTGTATTACCTAGTCCACAGAAGATTTTCCTTCAAAAAATTTTTTTTTTTTTTTTTTTTTTGCTGGTCTCGAACCCCAATCCTCTTGTTCCTAGCCTAGTCTCCCTTATCCACTTACCCATCTTATCTGATTCCATCACAACCTTTAATTTTCACTTTTTAACTATCCTTCTACTTTCCCTTATATTTACATCTAACTGATCTCATCTCCCCCTATACATCCGTCATCAAGTAATTACTTATCTATTGTCCACTGATCCACTGATAAGTTTAAGGTTAGGGTTTAGGTTAAGGCTAGGGTTAAGTCAACTAAGGTTAAGCTTAAGTTAGGGCTAAAGTTAAAGCCAGGGTTAAGTTAAAGCTAGGTTAAGGTTAGAGTCAAGATTATGGTTTAGGGTTAGAGTTAGACTCCTCATATCATCCACCAGTGGTATGGAAAAAGAAAACAACACTACCATCTATTTATCCTGACAATTCTACTGGAACAGTTAACTATGGATTCCAGTCCAAACTCAGTTCCTCCCCGTCCTTGACCAACTCAGATCCCATATTGTCAGGCAATAGTCTAGACTGGCTCCATATAAAGAAAAAACCACTACCATCTGTTTATCCTGACAATTCTACTAAAACAATTAACTATGGATTCCAGTCCAAACTCAGTTCCTCCCCGTCCTTGACCAACTCAGATCCCATATTGTCAGGCAATAGTCTAGACTGGCTCCATATATTATTCCTTTTATTCCCTATGGGTTCCAGTCCAAACTCAGTTCCTCCCCGTCCTTGACCAACTCAGATCCCATATTGTCAGGCAATAGTCCAGACTGGCCCCATAATTCTTAGCAGCTTTATCATATTATCCTCCAAATACTACTGGAACAGAACCAAGTATGAGAGCAATAGGAGATAAGAAGGGTGTGACGGGATTTCGCCAAAACCCCTTCCGGGCTTGAGTTAGCCTCCTCTCCAACTCCCCCACTCAGTCCCCCTCCACTCCCTAATTCCTGGACCAAGTGGGGCAGTGTGATTCCTAACTTATTAATTCTAACTTATTAATTCTACCCTTAAGCTCCATATGATCCCCTAGTTCCGAAGGCACGGGCTAGGTTAGGAATTTAGAATTAGCAACGCCTCCCCCTGAGTAGATCCGTTTCCGGACCGCCCAGTTTGGT
>JBOFCM010000171.1:0-4445 GCA_051646055.1 Fusobacteriaceae bacterium | reverse complement strand
ATGCTATATGTGACGGTTATCATGTGGGAATATTTGTGGAGACTCTGCAAAAAAAAATAGATAGTTTTACCAAGTAACTCCCTTGAGGGATTTATTAGCTTTAGAATATTAAAGGGGACTCTTCTTATGAAGAAAAGTCCCTTTTTATTTTTTCTACCCCAATAATTTTTCTATCTGCTCCAGGAGATTTTCCAATTTCTCCTGCTTTTTTGGAGAGAGTTCGGTTTTCTTCAAGTTCTTCATGATGTTTCCGAATCTTTGGAGACTTCTTTCAAAATCTGGAGCTTCAGCCACTCCGATTAGCTCTCTTCCGACTCCTGAGATCCCAATTCCCAGCATCTCTTTTATCCCCTTCAGCTCTGGATTTTTTTCACCATTAAGAATATCCATCATGGTTTCCTTTTCCTTGTGAATAAGATCAATCTCCTTTACAGTGAGAAGGACCATTATCTCCTTCAGTTTAGCTTCTTCAGCCAGGGTAAAAAGCTCATATCTCTTTCTATGTCTGAGAGCTGTGTTTTTGCTCAGTCCGTTAAACTCCAGCCACCTGTAGTAAACTCCCTCTGGACTCCCTTTTCTCCCCAGTTCCTCTGCCACCTCATGACAGATTTTTCCAAGAGTTAAAACTGTATTTCCCTGAATATTTATCATCTGAAGAGATTTTTGTTTTAGAAACTCTTTAATCTGAAAATCACATTCTATCTCTTCTAAATATGAAAAATCAAAATGATTAAAATCCAACTGAATTTCTCTCATGGTTGCCACTTCTTTCACAGCTTCAACCTTAGCCAGTTGCCCCTTAAGTCTGCTTGCTATATCTATTTTCGCCATTTTTCCCCCATCCTATATTCCATCGTGGAACTTACTTCTATTTTCATTTTTTATTTTTCCACTAAGTTCCACCGTGGAACTTGCTTTTCCCATGGAACTTAGATTTTTTTTATACTATTTTTATATTATTTTCTGCATTACCTCCGCCAGAATATCCTGTATTTTCAGTATATCCTTGTTGCTGTACTCCCATACAGATTTCTTTTTATCCAAAATTTTCTCTATCATGGAAAGCTGTGGAATAGGCTCTGCCAATAAAATTTCTGTGCCTTCCACTGCATTTTTCAGCTTCTCCAGATACTGATTCTGAGTTTCAGTATTTTTATACCGGTTTATCACTATGGAACTTATTTTGTTCACATCTATATGCTCTACAAGGTTCAATATTCCCTCAATAGTTACCTCATCACAGAAAGCCGGTATTATTATCTTATCCGAGCAGTGGACAAAAACATCATCTATCTTCATGGTAGGAACACTGTCAATTAGGATAAAATCATAGTCCTCCCTCTTCTTCATGAGATAGGGAGAGAGCTCCTGGATAAACTGGTTTCCAAATTTATTGTTTTCAAGGGGAATAAAGCTGAGATTTTCTCTCAGATGAAAGATCTCTCCCTTTCCATTTTTCACATCCTCTTTCAGTCCTTTTTTAAATTCCCGATCTCCCTGGTAGAGATAGTTCAATATATTATTCTGAGAATCAGAAGTTATTATCAGAACTTTTTTGTCTATCATGGCAAGTCCAGCTCCCAGCTGGGCTGTTAGGAAAGTTTTTCCGACTCCCCCTTTATTAACTTTTACAGTTATTATTTTCCCCTTCATTTTTCCTCCTTAGTTCATCTGCTTTTTCTGTAAAATTTCTACAACAAGGATTTTCTCTGCTGCTGCAAACATCCCCTCATGAAATTTCGTGAATTTTTTTATTCCTGATTTTTCTTTAAAAAGCTCTTTAGCCCCTGCTATAATCTCCTGCTTTTTTTCTTCCTTCATTTCCAGAAACATGTTGTAAAGAAGTTCTGTCATCCCATTATTGATATTTTCCGGCTGCTCTATTTCAGAGATTTTTTTCTCCTGTTTTTTCTTCTCAGGAACCACTTTTACCTTTTTAGCCGGCTTCTGTTTCTCCTCTTTTTCTACCCTTCTTAAAACTCCGTTTATATACTGGACCAAAGTTGTGGTAATTTCAGCATTGAGATTTTTCTGAACTATATCCATAATTTTCAGGGCGAATTCCACATTTTTTTCCTTGGCAATCTTATATATTTTATTTTCTGAGTACTTATTCCAAGACTTAGAAACATAGATATTTCTCTTTATTTTTTCAATTCCATGGGCTAAGGGCTCCTGAATACTCTCCATATTTTTCTTGGATTCTTCAGCTGTCACAACCTTAATTTCAGGCACAACCACGTCTGCTCCTTTTTTTATTCGGAATCTGATCCTCTCCCAATTTCTTGATGGAAGAAACTCATACTCGGTTTTTATACCTGAGTTTGTTTCAACCTCATGGAGTGTAGGTTCCAGGAATTTATTGAGAAAATGTGCTTTCTTTTCATAGGATTTTGGGAGCATGAAGAATGTGAAAATCTCCTCTTTGCTCAGCTCCACTTCCCCCCTCTTTATATGGTCCTTTAAGAATCCGTACATTCTGATGCTGTATATACCCTTGATATTCTGGATAACCAGTCCACTTAGGGGAACATAAATCTCAGGAATAAGAAGAAGTTTTAGAATCTCTATGGGAATCTGATATGTCATCCATGTGGTTTTTTTGGCTTTGTCATTTTCAAAACTTACTGAGGCTATAAGGGTAGAAACAACGTCTACATCCAGTTTTTTCCTGTTGATATAGTTGAATTTCAGTTTTGTTCCCACTGCTGACTTAAGATCTTTTTTCAGATATGTGAGGTTGGTTTCAATTGAGTTGGAAAGAGCCGTGAGGTCTATGGTTTTTAGTTCCATATAGTCCTTTACGGTGATATCCTTGCAGTATTCTTTTACCTCAAAGAGGATATTCTTGATATTCTCAGAGGCCTGCTCTGGATTTTTTCCCCCAATAATTTTTTCAAGATTTTTAGAATCTGATTCCTGTTTTTTTGAGGAGAATTCCTCCCTGTTTTCTAATAATTCTAGATTTTTACCCAAATTTGAAAGCTTGGATAGAAAGGTTTTCTCAAAATCTTTCAAGAGCTTTTTCCTTGTTTCGGGATCTCCGGTTCTTTTGAAAACCTCCTGTTCCTGGAAGTTCATTATCTCCTGGGATATTTTTTTTAATTCTATTGGAACTATCTCATCCATAGAGATATCAAACTCTTTTCCTGTATAGATCCAGTCTATAAGAGAATCCAGATCTTTTTCCTTTACAATTTTTGCCAATTTTTCTTTTAGGTTATTTCTGAATGAGGCTATCATATCCTGTTGAGATCTGAAAAGAAGTGCAAATACACTTTTCTCTACTCCAGTAGTATAGTATTTCCCCTCATCAAGTTGGAAAGTTGTTAGAGCTGAGTGTTGATTTAGTATCATATTTTTAGTTACTTTTTCTTTCATAAAGGGAAAAATACACCACCTTTTTTAAATATGCTGTTTGTATGTTTATATGTTTAATATGTTTAAAGATGTTTCCGACCCTTTTTCCCCAGTAATACCAAGGGCAAAATGAGCCGAAAGGTAACTTTTTTTAACGATAAGGTAACTTTTTTTAACGATAAGGTAACTTTTTTTAACGATAAGGTAACTTTTTTTAACGGTAACGTAACTTTTTTTAAGGGTTCTTTTAAAAGGTAACTTTTTTTAAGATGACTTTTTTTAGAATCCTGAAAGGTAACTTTTTTTAACGAAAGTCTCCATCTTTTTCAAAAGGTAACTATTTTGATTTATATTTTTCAAATAAGATTATAATATATAATTCCCCATTTATCAAACAAAATATCAAAAAATTTCTGCCAGGACCCAACTTAATCTTAGATTCTTTTTCTGAAAAGGGTTAAAGCAAAATCAGAAGATCTTCTCAAAAGTATAAAATATAGTTCAAAATAGTTACATTTCACCGGTGATTTCAGGGGTTTCCAAAAAATCCAGAGTGAAAAATAAAATAAAATTAGGAGGAAAAAAATTCAAAAATTCAGAAAAGTTATTCCGAAAAAGAATAAATAAATCAGAAAAATCATTTTTCGGTTAAGTTAAGAGTGTTTTCAAAGATTAAATAATCCTTATGCAACTTTTATGAAATACGATTAAATTTTTTTTAAGCATTGAGAAAACTAAAATTTATAAATCATAAATAAATCATAAAAAATTTCGAGAATATTTCTTGAAAAGAGAAATGTCATCCGAAAACAAGATACAAAACATTGTTTAAAATCATTTTAAGGGGTCATTTACCCACATCAAACAAATTTTCCGACACTATACACGGGTGAGGTGATTTAAAATCGTTTTAAAGGCTCTGAAAGGCTCGAGGGTTTTTTGGAAATTGCAAAAAATTTAAAATATTTGACAAAAATAAAAAAAATATTTATACTGGAAGCATCAAAGTAAAAAAAGAATATAAGCTGGTTCAATCCAGCATGGCGCCCACAAGAGACTCATTAGGCAGAAAATATCTGCTCATC
>JBOFCM010000170.1:0-2159 GCA_051646055.1 Fusobacteriaceae bacterium | reverse complement strand
ACTCCCCATCTTTCCTTTTCTCTTGATTGTAACAACTTCTTTTTCCTCAAGAACCAACAGTGCCTTCTGGACAGTTCCCAGGGATAGTCCGAATCTTTTTGAATAGTTTGCCATAGTATCCAGATTGTCTCCAATCTCTCTTCCGAGAAGATCTTTGGCAATATTCATAATACCTTGTTCAATTTTTTTATATCCCTTTTCCATTAATTATCTCCAATCTCTAATTTTCATTTTTTTGAAAATTAGAATATAATCTATTATTACATCATTAAGTTCTTTTTGTCAACATTTTATTCTTTAAAATGCAAAAAAATATTATTTTTTTAAAATTAAAAGTATTTTATAGGGCCAAAAACTCTTTTTTTTAAATTTATAAAATTACTATATCTTTTACAAACATAATCTTTGCCTTTTATTCATTATTTCCTTGAAAAAAAAGTATTCTATGATATACTGATTCTTAATGCACAAAAAATTATACGGGGGGAAATATGAAAAAAATACTTTTATCTCTGATCATTGCAGGAACTCTTCTGGGATGTTCTTCTAACAATGGAATCAGAGAGGTTCTGAGAAATGAAAAATCTGAAGTTATCTCAAGATTGGATGAAAAAAGCGAGCTTACTCGTGAGGAGATTGCTGTCCTTATTCAAAATGGATTCAATCTGGTAACTATGCCCTACAGAAGTAGCGGAAACAGAGAGCTAGAAAAGAGCTTTATAAGTACAGAAACATCTATGGTTACTTTGGAAACTGCAGTTATGCCTGGAGCCTCAGATGTAGATAATGAAAAGTGGAGCAAGGGAGCCGTTGAAACTCTGATAGAAACCAGAGTCATGGAGATTCAGGATGGAAAATTTAATCCTGGAGGGAAAGTAAGCAGAGAAGAGTTTGCCCAGATATTAGGTAAGACAATCTATGGAGCTGAGAAAAAAATCGATTACGTTGAAGCAGTTAAAAGAGATGGATTCCTTCCAAAGGACTTCCAAATTTCAGATAAAACTATAACTGTTAAAGAAGCTGGAAAAATTATCAGTGATATCATTGGGAACAGAAACTTTAAAATAGTTTCTCTTTTCATAACATCGGATATCCACGGGCATCTTCAGCCTTTTAATGCTCCTAAATCTGAGATGAAACTTGGAGGAATGTCACGAATCGCAACTCTTGTAAAAGAGGGAAGAAGACGTAATCACAATCTTCTGCTTCTAGATTCTGGAGACTCTCCTTACAATACCAACCTGACAAACCTTTTTAAGGGTCAGCCTTCGGTGGATGTTATGAATGAGATGGGATATGATGCCACAGTTCTAGGAAACCATGATTTTGATTTTATATTCGAAAATCTTCAGGAGTTGGCAGGAAGAGCAAAATACAAAATGCTTTCTGCAAATACCTATATGGCAGACGGTAGTTATCCAAAAGAATTTATGCCATACTATATAACTGAGAAGGATGGAGTTAAAATTGCAGTGGCAGGATTAACCGATGATACAACCAAGCTCTACACCCATTTTTCAAATACTGAAAATCTGGAGTTCAAAAATCAGTTTGAAATCGGAAAAGAGATTATAGCCAAGGCTAAAAATGAGAGTGATGTAGTTATTCTACTTTCACATCTTCATACAAATAATGAAGAGATTCTAAGAAGAGTTCCTGGAATAGACCTTTCTGTTGGGGGAGGAAATGATATTTTTGGTAGACCTCAATATGTGGGAGAAACACTTATGATAAATCCAGGTGCCCATTCAGCCAATGTTACACAAGTTAACATAAATATTCTAAACAAAAAAATGATTGGATATAATGCAAATCAGTTCGTAGTTACTGAAGTAATTCCACAGGATGAAAAGGTTCAAAAAATAATAGATGGTTACACTGAGAAAATGGGAGTACTTATGGGAGAAGTCATAGGAACTGCCCAGGAAGATTTTTTATGGTCTGCTCCCCTAGTGAGAACACAGGAAAACGGACTGGCAAATATTGTGGCTGACAGCCAGAAAGAGTATATGGGAGCTGATTTTGCTCTTCAGAACGGTGGAGGAGTAAGAGCCGGAATTTCCAAGGGAGATATCACTTTAAATTCAGTATTTACAGCACTTCCCTTTGATAACCGTCTTGTACTTATAGAAACTACAGGAAAAGAGATTAAAGCTGCC
>JBOFCM010000169.1:0-94408 GCA_051646055.1 Fusobacteriaceae bacterium | reverse complement strand
GCTACGGGGGTACACCTGGTCACATTTCGAACCCAGAAGTTAAGCCCGTAAACGCTGAAGGTACTTGGTGGGAAGCTGCCCGGGAGAATAGGAATTTGCCAAGTTATATGAAAAGAGGAGCTGATGCTCCTCTTTTTTTGTATATATAAATTAAGATTGTAAATATAATGAAAGAAGCTATTTCCACAAACAAGGTGAAAATAGCTTCTTTTTTAATTTTAATGGACTAATTTTTTTCCGTTGGTCTCTTTTCCTAAGGAATTTTGATGGCTTATTCTATGAAGAGTTGCTTCGGCATATCTTTCAATTATAACTGGAAGGTCAGATATTATTAATAATCCTTTAAAGACCTCATTTTCTGATATGTTCTCAGAAATTGAATATCCATCTTCTTCAATCATAAAATCACTTTCAAATTCTCCATGAGTCGCACCGATAGCAGGATCTATATCAGCTAAGAGATTAGCGATAGTTTTAGAGAAAAGTTTTTTAGAATCTTCAACATTTTTACTTTCATTCAGATGTTTTTTAAAATCAGCCCAGTGCTTATTATCAATTTCAGAAAAAGATTTTTGGTAACTCATAAAATACCTCCTAAATATTTATAACTGCATATAATATATTAGGAGAGAAAAAATAAAATCCTTTTTTAAATATTTCTTAAATTTTTATAGAGTTCAATTGAATAAAGAGTTTTTAAATCGCTTGTAATCTGTGAAACTGTATCAAGTTTGACCCAATGGCACTCTAAATCCTCTGAAGGATCCAAAAGGAGCTCTAAAGGCGTTATAGAGTCGTCATGAAGCTTTAATACATAGATGTGAACTCCTTCAGTGGTGTAGCCAGGAGAGACCATGAGAGGCCTCTCAGAGCTGTATATGATTTCATAATTTTCTGGCTGATACCCAGTTTCCTCTCTTACCTCTCTATAGAGAGTGGAAATAGCTGTCTCACCATTTTCAATAATTCCTGCAGGAATTTCTAAAAAATCACCTGATACGCCTGGACGGTATTGTTTAACAAAAACCCCTTTATCCCCTGTAGAGTTAACTAAAAGGGCAGCTATTGCACAGGGTTTGTCCAAATATTCAAGATTGGCTTCCTTAGTAGGGTGTTTTTCTATCTTAATTTTTAAAAATTTAAGTCTATCCATTTTTTTCTTCCTCGCTTTTCAAATGAGTTTTAAATTTTGTCATAGAATTATAAAGTTCTTTTTTTCTTTTTAAATAATTAATTTTTTTATTTTCTTTATTGGCTTTAACAGTATTCATAATAGGAAGAAGAAATCCAGCCACAATACCAGCAGAAAAACCGTTATTATATAGATTGAGCCCTCCATGGATAACCCCTATACTTTGAACAACTGAGAGATGGAGCCATCCAGCTACAATTCCCCACCATACTCCGTAAACACCAGCAATAGGAGCCATAGAAGTTCCAAAAAGTCCAGATAGGCATACTATGAAATAATCTTTAGTAGTACCTAAACTTGCCAGAAAAACACCAATAAGAATAGGAACAGTATTTTTAAAATGTTTTCCATAGGCCGAGAATCCAACAAGTGTAAGAACACCAGCCAAAAGAGGACCACTTAGTTTTTCTCCTAAGAGAGTTACAAATAAAACACCAACAAATCCCATAAGGCCCATATTCATAAAAGTTGGAGCATATCCATATTTCTCAACAAAATCAGATTTCAAACCACTATCGTTATGAATCTCTTTAAGTCCTTTGAAACTCATTTTATTTTTATAGAACCCGACAATAAAAAGCATCGTAAAAGCTGTAAGGGCTATAATTTTAAGCTCGGTATCATGTATCTCAGAGATAAGTCTTCTAGGAGTAACTTGGAATTTATAAGCTTTCATGACAGCACTTATAACTGCTCCTATAATCCCCCCTGTAAACCCCAAATTATAGAGATTAAATCCTTCGTGAAATCCAGCCATTTTTTTTGCAATAGGTGTAACCATAAAACCGATTATAATCCCTAACGCTATCCCGCTAAGGTAAGAACTCTGTCCTGCTCCTACCTTAAAAGCAACCTCACTTATAAAAGGAGCAAGAGCACTTGTAAAAGAGATAGTTATGTAGATGTCTCCAAAATCGATGTGCTCATATTTTGAATAAAGTATTCCTCCAAGATAAATAGGAAGAATATTTAAAATATTTTTTCCGAAAAAGGAAAAACCGAAAACTGTAAAAAAAGATGCAAGAGCAAGCCCTTTTATAGGGACACCTAGAACCTTCATCATTGTAAAGTTAAAAATAAAGATAAGAACTGCATTTAAAAAAGTTCCACCCAGTCCTCCAATTACAAGAAAATCTGTAATAAGAACGGCCTGAGATGTGATGATTTTCACAAACCCTTCAAATATATTTTCTTTGTCAATAAAAATAATAGTAAAAAACATCATAAAAAAAAGTGTAAGTAAACTTAGCCAGAGAACTCTTACTTTTTTATCATGATTAAGGATATTTTTATCCATAGTTCCTCCTCTGTTTTAATCAGTGTAGTTGTGATTTAAGTATACCATAATTAGCATACTGTTACCACTAATAACCCTTGCATACAGAGAAATTAAAATGTATAATCAGAAATCAAGTGAGGTGATAAACAATGGAAGAAAAAAAATGGTATCTCTATATTATAAGATGTGAAGACAATTCTCTTTACACAGGAATTACTACAGATGTTGAGAGACGGTTTGAACAACATTTTTTAAAAAAAGGAGCAAAATATACAAAAAGTCATAAAGCAAAAAAAATAGAAATTGTAATGGAATTTAAAAATAGAAGTGAGGCTTCAAAAAAAGAATACTTCATAAAAAACCTTGGTAAATCAAGGAAAGAAGAGCTTATAAGAAATAGTATAGATGAAAAAAAATGTGACTAAGAACAAAAAAAATAATTTTTTTATAAAAAATAAAAAAAAGTGTTGACGTTTTTTATAAGATGTGGTATTATAATAAATGTCCGTGAGGGACAGCAAGTTGAAAGCAAAAGCACAAAGCTTTTACCAAGTATGCCTGGATGGCGGAATAGGTAGACGCACAGGACTTAAAATCCTGAGGTATCTGATACCGTGCCGGTTCGATTCCGGCTCCAGGCACCATTTTCAAATTTAGAGTGACGCGGGATAGAGCAGTTGGCAGCTCGTCGGGCTCATAACCCGAAGGCCGTAGGTTCGAGTCCTACTCCCGCCACCAAACAATTTAATAACCATGTATGCGGGAATAGCTCAGTTGGTAGAGCGTCAGCCTTCCAAGCTGAATGTCGCCAGTTCGAACCTGGTTTCCCGCTCCATACGCGTCATTAGCTCAGCTGGTAGAGCACACGACTTTTAATCGTGTTGCCACAGGTTCAAGTCCTGTATGACGCACCAATTATGTGTCTGTAGCTCAGCTGGATAGAGCAACGCCCTTCTAAGGCGTGGGTCAGGAGTTCGAATCTCTTCAGACACGCCATTAACCAGCGGATCCATAGCTCAGTTGGTTAGAGCACTCGGCTCATAACCGAGTGGTGGTTGGTTCGATTCCAACTGGATCCACCATTTTTACTTGCCCCGTTCGTTCAGTGGTAAGGACAACAGATTTTCACTCTGTAGACAGGGGTTCAATTCCCCTACGGGGTACCACTAAATTTAATAAAAATTGATAAGCATTTACTTATGGAGAGTTATCCTAATTGGTAAGGAATCGGTCTTGAAAACCGACGCGGTAACGCTTCAGAGTTCGAGTCTCTGGCTCTCCGCCATAATGAATGCCCAGATAGCTCAGTCGGTAGAGCAGGAGACTGAAAATCTCCGTGTCCGTGGTTCGATTCCGCGTCTGGGCACCATCAATTTTTAAATCCGGTCGCATAGCTCAGTTGGGAGAGCACCTGCCTTACAAGCAGGGGGTCACAGGTTCAAGTCCTGTTGTGACCACCATTACACCTGGGGGTGTAGCTCAGTTGGTTAGAGCGCATGCCTGTCACGCATGAGGTCGCGAGTTCGAGCCTCGTCACTCCCGCCATTACGAAATTTCAAGACCTCTTTTGAGGTCTTTTTTTGTTGTTAGAGGTTAAATGTGATATAATATAAAAAAACTTTATGGGGGATTTATGATAAAGGGAATAATTTGGATTTTTAAAAATATCAAGGATATAATAATCTTTTTTTTAAAACAGATTTTCATTTTTTCTTTTAGGCTATTTCTGTTTTTTTTATTTCTTTTCATCTGTATTATTTTTGTTCAAAAATATAATACGGATGAAAAAACAAGGCATAGAGCAGGAGAATACTCTTATATAGAATTTGATATGGGGAAAAAATTCTCTGAAAACGGAGAAAATTTTTTAGATGCGGTTCTCAATGAGAATAGAGAATATCTTGAATTTTTAAAAAAACTTAGAGAGATAGAGAGAGATGATAAAATAAGAGGGCTTATATTTAAATTGGATAACTTTGCTCTTAATTCTGTTCAAAGTGAAGAGATTGGAAAACTTCTTAAATCTATGGAGGATAAAAAGGAAATTTATTCGTACTCGACTGGATTTAATAGAGGAAATTATCTTTTTGCCAGCTATACAAATAAAATAATTATGCCACCTACAGATTCAGCTACATCGATTTTAACACCATACTCGGCAGAGATTCCATACTATAAAGGATTAGCAGATAAAGTAGGAATAAAGTTCTCAGTTGTAAATACAGGGGATTATAAATCTATGGGAGAAAATTTGATTAGCAGCAGTATGAGTGAATATACGAGAGAAAATAACAGTATGATTTTAGATGAAAGCTATAATAATTTTCTTATAACTGTTTCAGAAAATCGTAAGATAGAAAAAGATATATTCCAGAAAAAAATGGAAGATGGAGATTATGTCCTTGTACATCCTCAAATTTTAAAAGAGGAAAATCTTATAGATGAGGAGAGTTTTTATCATAATTTTAGAAAAAAATTGGGAGAAGGAGCAGTTATAACTCTAGAAGAGTACCAGAAAAACAGAGAGAATCAGCCTGATGCTTCTGAGAAAATAGGAGTTATTTTTCTCCATGGTGATATAAGAGAAAATTTCCTGGAAAGGGGAGAAGTTGGAATATCTCCGGAATTGGCTGAAAATCTTTTTAAAAATGCTATGGAGGATGACGAAATCAAGGGAATAATATTGAGGATAGATTCTCCTGGTGGATCAGCCCTTGCTTCCGAGATAATTCACAATATGATAATATCTCATGAAAAAAAGAAGCCTGTATATGTATCCATGGGAAGAGTAGCAGCATCAGGAGGTTATTATATAGCCACAGCAGGGGAGAAAATATATCTCAACCAAAATACCCTTACGGGCTCTATCGGTGTTGTATCTGTAATACCTAATATTAAAGAACTCACCCAAAAAGCAGGAGTAAATATAGAGAGAATAGAAAAAGGTAAAAATGCAAATATCTATTCACTTTTTGAACCTCTAGACAATTTGAGAACTGAGACCATACTGAAAAGCAGCCAGAGGGTGTACCTTGAATTTAAAGATAGAGTTTCCCAATCCAGAAATTTAACTATGGAAGAAGTGGAAGCTATAGCCGCAGGGAGAGTTTGGTTGGGAGAGAAAGCTATAGAAAAAAAACTGGCAGATGGAATTGCCAGTTTAGAAGAGGTAGGAGAAATTTTAGGAGCAGACTTGAAACTGGAAAGTTATCAACTGGTAAAAATCAGCCATGAGGATATGAAAGGAGAGTTTCTAAGTGTCTTGAAAAAAATGAGAGGATTTTCTCTATTAAAAAATAGTTTTCAAGAGATGAAAAGTATGAATTTTTTTAAATTGAATGAAAAAATTTATAGCGAGATTCAGGAAAACCAACTCCTATATAAACCTATGTATTATTACCCAGAAAAAATTAAAAATTAGGGAAAAAAGCTTAAAAAACAATGAAAATATTGAAACCATTGTTTAATTATGATATAATTCTTTTACTCAAGAAACAATTTAGGAGGAATTCAAGTGGTAAGAAAATTAAAAACTGGAAAAACTGCAGCACCAAATCAAAATGATATATTAAGACAAGCACAGGCTATGCAACAGGAGATGCTTGCTATTCAGGAATCTTTAAAAGGAAAAGAATTAGAGGCTTCAGTTGGTGGAGGAGCAGTAGTTGCTAGAGTAAACGGACAAAAGGAACTTCTATCTGTTAAAATATCTGAAGAGATTATTAAAGAAGCTCAAGAGGATAAAGAGATGTTAGAGGACCTAATCCTTTCAGCAGTATCGGAAGCTATGAGACAAGCCGAAGAATTATCTGAGAACGAGATGTCTAAAGTAACTGGTGGAATCAATATCCCAGGACTGTTCTAATAAAAGTTTAAAAAGCGACTGCGGGAATATTTCTCGTCAGTTGCTTTTTTTTCATTTCTAATTGTGATATAATTAACAGTAGAAACTCTTTTTGTAAGGAGATAAAAAATGAATAAAAAATATAGAAAATATGGAGAACTTCTTTATCATATTATAAAGTTTATAGAAAAGACTATGACGATAACTCAAGTTTTTCCCGAAAATTTTGACAAAGATGAAAATTTTGTTTTAGCTTTCTGGCACAATAAACTTGTTATGACTCTCCTGGGAACGGGATTTATAAAAAAAAAGGTGGGACTTGCCAGTCCAACCAAGGATGGAGAACTTATTTCAGTACCTCTTGAACGGTATGGAACAGAGATGATAAGAGGATCTTCAGATAAAGAATCGGTAAAAAGTCTTCTCAGACTTATAAAAAAAGTGAAAGAGGGATATACCATAGGAACTCCGGTAGATGGACCTAAAGGGCCTATTTATGAAGTCAAGCCTGGAATGCTGTATATAGCTCAGAAATCTGGAAAATATCTAGTACCTATGGGAGTAGCGTATGAAAAGGCTTGGATATTTCAGAAAGCCTGGGATAAGTTCCAACTACCTAAACCCTTTTCGAAAGCTGTAGTAGTTTTTGGGGAGCCTTATATAATATCTCCAGATGCTGATCTTCAGTTGGAAGCATTGGTTCTTAAAGATAAAATTAATGAGATGGATAAGAAAGCTAAAATAGAGCTTGAAAAAATCTTGAAAAAATGAGAAAATAAGAGAATTTAAATAATAAATAATATAAGGATAGAGGAGTGATAGCATTGAAAAAAAATTTTTATGTAACTACACCAATATATTACGTAAACGGAGATCCACATGTAGGTTCAGCTTATACAACTATAGCTGCAGATGTAATAGCAAGATATAAGAAAACAGCAGGATACGATGTTTATTTTCTGACTGGAACAGATGAGCACGGTCAGAAAGTTGAAGAGGCAGCAAAAGATAGAGGTGTAACTCCTCAGGAATGGACTGATAGAATGGCACCTAGGTTTATTGATTTATGGAAAAAACTTGATATAGAGCACGATGACTTTATAAGAACAACAGAAGAGAGACACAAAAAGGCAGTTGTCAAGATTCTTAAAAAAGCTTATGAAAAAGGAGATATCTACAAGGGAGAGTATGAAGGGAAATACTGTGTTTCGTGCGAAACTTTCGTTCCTGAAAACTCTGTGGTAAATGGAAATCATTGTCCAGACTGCGGAAAAGAATTAAGAGTTGTAAAAGAGGAATCTTATTTCTTCAAAATGTCTAAGTATCAAGATGCACTTCTTAAACATATAGATGAAAACCCTGATTTTATACTGCCTCACTCTAGAAGAAATGAGGTAATCTCTTTTATAAAGCAGGGACTTCATGATCTATCCATCTCTAGAAATACTTTTCAGTGGGGAATACCTATTGAATTTGCTCCCGGGCACATAACTTATGTTTGGTTTGATGCTCTGACAAATTATATAACAGCTGCGGGATATGAAAATAATCCAGAGATGTTTGACAAATTCTGGAACAACGGAGAAGTTGTACACCTTATGGGGAAGGATATTGTGAGATTCCATGCTATTATCTGGCCATGTATGCTATTATCAGCAGGTGTAAAGCTTCCTACTAAGATAGTTGCTCATGGATGGTGGACATCTGAGGGAGACAAAATGTCTAAATCTAAAGGGAATGTAGTTTACCCTGAGACAGAGATAGAAAAATACGGAGTAGATGCTTTCCGTTACTGTTTAATGAGAGAAGTAAACTTCGGAAATGATGGTGATTATTCTACTAAATCAATAGTAACAAGAATAAATACAGACCTTGCAAATGACTTAGGAAATCTTCTGAACAGAACTCTTGGAATGTACAAAAAATATTTCAATGGAGTTATAACAGAGGGAAAAACAGAGGATATATATACAATAGAGGTTATGAACCTTTTCAACGAAACTCTTATAAATGTTGAAAAGCATATGGACAGATTAGAATTTTCTAAGGCTCTAGAAGCTATCTGGAAATTTATCTCCCGTATGAACAAATATATAGATGAGACTGCACCTTGGATTTTGGCTAAAGATGAGGCTCATAGAGAGAAACTTGCAGGAGTTATGAATACTCTGATAGAGGGACTTTATAAAACAGCTGTACTGATATATCCATACATGCCTACAAAAGCTCAAGCTATCTGGAATCAGCTAGGAATAAAACTTGAAGTAAGAGAGGCCAAATTAACAGATATAATTTCTTGGAATCATTTTAGAGCTGGAGAAAATCTTGGAGAAGCAGCACCAATATTTCCAAGAATAGAAATTGTAGCTGAAGAAGAGAAAAAAGATCCTTTAGCCATAGATGAGAACCTTACTGTGGAAGATCCTATCGGAATTGAAGATTTCGGGAAAGTAAATATGGAAGTTGTAGAGATTCTTACTGTGGACAAAATAAAGGGAGCGGATAAACTTCTGAAATTCAAAGTCAAAACCGGAAAAGAGGTACGTCAGATAGTTTCAGGAATAGCAAAATCTTATCCTGAGCCTGAAGTATTAATAGGGAAAAAAGTTTTAGCAGTACTTAATCTAAATCCTGTTAAACTTCGTGGAGAGCTTTCTCAGGGAATGCTTCTTTCTACTGAGGACAAGAAAAATGGAATAAAATTGGTAGAAATTCCAGCAGAGACAGCGATAGGAGCAAAACTGAAATAAAATTATAGATGGGGAAAAGAGGGGAAATTATGAAAAAAGTAACAAAAGCAGTGATACCTGCAGCAGGATTGGGGACAAGGGTATTGCCAGCAACGAAGGCTCAGCCTAAAGAGATGCTTGTTATAGTCGACAAGCCATCACTGCAGTATATTGTAGAGGAACTTGTAGAAGCTGGAATAAAGGATATAGTCATAGTTACAGGGCGAAACAAAAATTCCATAGAGGACCATTTTGATCACTCGTATGAATTAGAAAATACTTTGACTAGAGATGGGAAAACTGAATTATTAAAAAAAGTAAATTATATTTCAGAAATGGCTAATATTTTTTATGTAAGACAGAATAAGCCTTTAGGACTGGGACATGCTATCTTAAAAGCAAAACCTTTTATAGGAGATGAGCCTTTTGTAATAGCTCTGGGAGATGATATCATGCACAATTCTGAAAAACCGGTATCTAAGCAGCTTATAGATGCTTATGAGAAACATGGTGCCAGTGTTATAGGAGTACAGGAAGTTGCAGAAGTGGATGTTTCCAAATACGGAGTAGTGGCACCTGTAGCTCAACTGGATGAGAGAACAATAGAGATAACGGACTTCGTAGAGAAACCTGCTCTTGAGGACGCACCATCCCGTATGGCTTGCCTAGGAAGATATCTTTTGGATGGAAAAATATTTCAGTATCTTGAAAATACAGAGGCTGGAAAGGGTGGAGAAATTCAGCTTACAGATGGAATTCTCAATATGATGAAAGATGGAGAGAAAGTCTTAGCTTATAACTTCGAAGGAAAGAGATATGATATAGGAAATAAAATAGGTCTTCTTAAGGCCAATATTGAATTTGGGCTTAGACATGAAGAACTAAAAGATGAACTAAAAAATTATCTAAAAGATGAAATAAAATTATAATAAAAAAATCCTCACAATCAGATTGATTATGGGGATTTTTCTTTAGGAGGAAAAATGGATATAATGCCGATTGGGAAAAGGGTTTTGATAGAGAAAATCTTAGAAAAAGATGAAAAAATCACTGGAGGTGGAATAATTCTGGCTTCAGAAAAAAAATCTCAAAAAGTTCTTATAGGTAGAGTTGTTGCCTTGGGAGAGGTGGATGGTATAGAGATAGATGATAAGGTTATTTATGGAGTTGAAGGTGAGATTGAAGTTCCAGGAGAGAAAAACTTCTGTATAGTCAATCAAGAATATATATATGCCTTAAAGAGAGGTTAAATTATGAGAAAAGTTTTGAAATTTAATAGTGAAGCAAGAAAAAAACTAGAGAGAGGAATAGATATATTGGCAGATGCTGTAAAGGTAACTTTAGGTCCGCGTGGAAGAAATGTGGTCATAGAGAAATCGTATGGTCCTCCTCTAATAACGAACGACGGAGTAACAATAGCTAAAGAGATAGAGCTCTCAGATCCATTTGAAAATATGGGAGCACAGCTCATAAAAGAGGTTGCTTCCAAGGCTAATGATGTGGCTGGAGATGGAACTACAACGGCGACAATTCTTGCTCAGAGCATAGTAAGAGAAGGGATGAAAATAGTAGAAGAGGGAGCCAATCCGATTTTTGTAAAAAAGGGAATTGAAAAGGGAGCAGCTAAAATCAGCAAAATTCTTCTTCAAAAAGCACAAAAAGTAAGCTCCTACCAGGAAATAGCACAAGTAGGAACTATATCATCAGGAGAGGAGGAGATAGGAAAACTTATAGCCAGTGCAATGGAAAAAGTGGGCGAGAACGGAGTGATAGGCATAGAGGATGGAAAATCTTTGGAAACTACACTCACTGTGGTAGAAGGAATGGAGCTAGATAAGGGATTTGTATCTCCCTATATGGCAGATGATAAACAAGGAAGAGAATCACATTTAGAAAATCCATATATTCTTATAACGGATAGGAAAATTTCGGATATGAGGGACATGCTTCCGATATTGGAAGAGGTAGTGAAAAATAAAGCTCCTCTTCTTATAATAGCTGAGGACCTGGAGGGAGATGCGTTATCTACCCTTGTAGTTAATAAAATAAGGGGAACACTGAAGGTTGTAGCGGTAAAAGCTCCATCTTTCGGAGAAAAACGTAGAGAAATATTGGAAGATATAGCAATTCTCACGGGAGGAGAAGCAATATTTCAGTTAGGTGGATTACCTTTGGAAAATATAACGCTTAACCAGTTGGGAAGAGCAAAAAGTGTGAAAATAACTAGAGATACTACCGTGATTCTTGGAGGGTATTCTATTCCCTATGCTTTAGAAACAAGATTAGCACAATTAAAACATGAGATAAAAGAGAGTTTATCTTCTTATGACATAGAGAGATTGAGGGAAAGAATAGGAAAACTTTCAGGAGGAGTAGCTCTCATATCCGTGGGGGCAGCGACTGAAGTAGAAATGAAAGAGAGAAAAATGAGGATAGAAGATGCTCTAAATGCAACGAAGGCAGCCATGGAGGAGGGGATAATCCCAGGTGGAGGAGTAACATTCGCCAATATAGCTGAAGAGCTAAAAAATTATATTCTTCCTGGAGAGGAAGGAAAGGGAGTGGAGATTATAAAGAAGGCAATAATAGCTCCCTTGAAGCAGTTGGGAGAGAATAGTGGTATTTCTGGCGAGGATCTTTTAAAGAAAATTGAGACACTTCCAGAGGGCTATGGATATGATGCAGCAGCTGAGGAATATGTAGATATGATTACCAGAGGAATAATAGATCCGGTAAAAGTAGCTCGTTCAGCTCTTGAAAATGCTGTATCCATAGCTTCTCTTGTCCTCACCACAGAGGTTGTTATAGCCAGGGAATCGGGTGATTCTAAAAATGAATTTCCCAATCCTTTGACGGATAGAATGATGTAAATGAAAAAAAAAAATCTAACTCTATAAAATCACTTGATATTATTGGGAAATCATTGTAAAATTCATTGGATATATGAAAAAATATGAGGTGTATAGATATGAATAGTGAAGTAATGAAAAAGTACAACGAATGGTTAGAATCTCCATATGTGGAGCAGGTTGACAAAGATGAACTAAAATCTTTGGAAGGAGACCTAAAAGAAGTTGAAGACAGATTTTATACAGATCTCTCCTTTGGTACCGGTGGAATGAGGGGAATAAGAGGTGTAGGAAGTAATAGAATCAATAAATACACTATAAGAAAAGCCACACAGGGACTGGCTGATTATATAAATGAAGTGGCAGACGGAGATAAAAATAAAAAATCTGCAGTTATTGCTCATGATTGTAGAATAGGATCTATTGAATATGCTCTTAATGCAGCTCAAGTTTTGGCTGCAAATGGTATAAAAACATATATTTTTGACTCTATGAGATCTACGCCTGAACTTTCTTTTGCTGTAAGGGAACTGAAAACTCAGGCGGGTATAGTTATTACAGCTTCCCACAATCCTCAAGAATATAATGGATATAAGGTTTACTGGAACGATGGAGGACAATTGGTTGAACCTCATGCTTCAGGAGTTGTGAATGGTGTAAATAATGTGACATCTTTTGAGATGATAAGGCTAATGGATGAAAAAACAGCTAGAGAAGAGGGACTTATAGTCACAGTTGGGACAGAGCAAGATGATAAGTTTATAGAAGCGGTAAAAAAGCAGGCTTTGAATATAAAAATTCCTGGAAAAAATAAATTTAAAATAGTTTATTCTCCTCTTCATGGAACGGGGGGGAGACCGGTGTTGAGAGTATTAAAGGAGATGGGATTCGATTCTGTATACCCTGTAATGGAGCAACTGGAAGGGGATGGGATGTTTCCTACTTGTCCGTATGCAAATCCTGAAGACCCTGCTGTATTCAAACTTGGAATAGAGCTGGCAGAAAAAATAGGAGCAGACATAGCTATGGCAAATGATCCTGATGCTGACAGAATAGGAATAGCCTGTAAAGATAAAAATGGGCAATGGCACTATCCTAACGGAAATCAGATGGGCCTCCTTCTTATGAATTATATTCTTGAAAATAGAAAAAATATACCTCAAAATGGAGCAGTAATTTCTACAATAGTTTCAACTCCTATGTTAGATGCTATTGCTCAAGATAAAGGTGTTAAAATATTTAGAACGCTTACAGGATTTAAATTTATCGGAGAAAAAATTAGAGAGTTTGAAAGTGGTCTCTTAGATGGAGAATATGTTTTTGGATTTGAAGAATCCTATGGATACCTTATAGGTACTCATGCAAGGGATAAAGATGCTGTTGTAAGCACAATGATTATAGCAGAGATGGCGGCATACTATAACAGCATAGGAACCTCTATTTTAGAGGAACTAGGTAAGCTCTATGAAAAGTATGGTTGGTATAGAGAGGGTATAACTGCTATCACCAAAAAGGGTAAAGAAGGAATGGCCGAGATAATTGCTATAATGGAAAAACTTAGAGGAAGAAAAAACTCTAAAGAACTTATCGGAGAAAAGGTGGCCATATTTAAAGATTTTAAAGCAGGTATAGAAGTAGATTTTAGAACTGGAGAAACTAAGAGAATTGATCTGCCAGTTTCAGATGTGATACAGTTTATTTTAGCAGATAATACATATATAACTGCGAGACCTTCAGGAACAGAACCTAAGATGAAATATTACTACTGCGTAACTGCAGATACAGAAAAAGCATCTCAGGAAAAATTAGAACATGTTATGAAAAAATTTGAAGAAACTATATAAAAAAAATAAATTAATAGATAAGATAGGGATGTTCAAGCTTTGGACATCCTTTATTTTAACAAAAGGAGAAATATGGATGCCATATATATACACATTCCCTTCTGTCTAAAAAAATGTAGTTATTGTGATTTTCTATCTTTTTCAGGAAGTCAGAAGGATGAACGGGAAAAATATGTAGATTATCTTATAGAGGAGATAAAACTCTATCCTGAAAAAATATATGATACCATATATTTTGGAGGAGGAACTCCGTCAATTTTAGAACCTGAACAGATAAAAAGAATTTTAAATGTATTGAAAAAAGGAGATAAAGCTGAAGTCACTATGGAAACCAATCCTAAGACAGTGGATTATGAAAAACTCTTAAAATTCAAGGAAGCAGGAATAAATAGACTGAGCATAGGCATACAGAGTTTTCATGAAAAACATCTTAAAAATCTTGGACGTCTGCACAAGGCCAAGGAGGCTGAAGAGATATACTTAGAAGCAAGAAGAGCAGGATTTCAAAATATAAGTTTGGATCTTATGTTTTCCCTTCCAGAGGAAACACCAGAAGAGCTAGAAGAGGATCTGAATAAGATTTTTCAACTGAAGCCAGAGCATTTTTCCATCTATTCACTTATCTGGGAAGAAGGAACAGAATTTTTTAGGAAACTGGAAGAGGGAGAATATAAAGAGACAGAAAATGAACTGGAAGCTGAAATGTATAGATACATAATACAGGAGAGTAGTAAAAATGGATATATCCATTATGAAATTTCAAATTTTGCACTTCCTGGAAAAGAATCTAGACACAACAGTAAATATTGGAGAAATAGTGAATATCTAGGGATAGGATTAGGAGCTTCGGGATATTTACAGGGTACAAGGTATAAAAATATAGAGAATTTTAGAGAATATTATGATATGATAGATGATATGAAAAGACCTGTATCTGAAACTGAAATGGTAGATGAAAATGAAAGAGAGACTTATAGAAATATTTTAGGATTAAGGCTCTTACAAGAGGGAGTTACACCTTCTGAAAAATATACCGAGCTGTTCAGAGATTTAGAAAAAAGAGGTTATCTGAAAAAAGCTGGAGAGAGTTATGTTCTTACAGAAAAAGGAATATTCTTTGCCAACGATGTTTTCAGTGAGATGATTTAAGGAGAGGATATGGAACTTGAGATAGATCTTTTAAAAAAAAATATAGAAGAGATAAAAAAAGAGATAAAAAGATACTCTAAAAATCCAAACTCTGTAACTTTGGTAGCAGTCACAAAATATTTTGGTCCAGAGGCTATTGAAAAGATGCACCAGCTGGGAGTAAAAGATGTAGGAGAAAATAAAGGACAAGCCGTAAGGGATAAGGTCTCCTATTTTAAGGAGAGAGGAATAACTGATATAAAATGGCACTTTATAGGAAATCTCCAAAAAAACAAGGTGAAATATATTGTGGAGGATGTTTCTTTAATACATTCGGTAAATAGTTTTTCTCTTGCAAATGAAATTAATAAGAGGGCAGAGAAGCTAGGAAGATGTATAGAAATACTTTTAGAAATTAACATAGCTGGAGAGGAGAGTAAGGAAGGATATCTTTACGAAAATCTTATAGGGGAATTGGAAAATTACAAATCTCTAAAAAATATAAAAATAAAGGGATTAATGACAATGGCTCCGTATACTAATGATGAAAATCTCATAAGAAGCGTTTTTAAAAAGCTCGTAGATATCAAAAATGAGCTCAATAAAAAACATTTTAACGGGGAGCTGACAGAACTTTCTATGGGAATGAGTAATGATTATAGAATAGCCCTGGAAGAGGGAGCTACACTTATAAGAGTAGGTACGAAATTATACAGTAGATAAAGACAGTTGGGAGGACATGAGGATGAAGAAGATTCTAAAGGGAGTAAAAGAGTTTTTAGGAGCAGGAGATGACTATGAAGATATAGAGATCGAAGAGTTTCAAGAGAAAAAAGAAATGAAAGTTGAACCGATTAAGCGTACGGAGACATTCACTGAAAAAAAACAAGAATTGAAAGTAGAGACAGCTTTCACAAACAATCATGAGGAACAAAAATCTCAGGAAGAGGAGGATCTTGAAAATTGTCAGACAATTTTCGTAGATCCAAAGAACTTTTCAGACTGTAAAAAAATAGCTAATTACATAAAAAATGATAGAATGGTGACTCTGAATTTAGAATATTTAGATTCTGAGACAGCTCAGAGAATGATGGATTTTCTTATGGGGGCAATGCTTATAAAGGGTGCCAGCTTTATTGAGATAAGCAAAAAAGTGTATACTTCAGTTCCGAAAAGTGTAAAAGTTCACTATGATGGAAAGAAAAATATAAATGATAGAATGTATATGAATATAAGAGAAGATTAAGAAAAAAGATTGATTAAAGGAGAAATCTATGGAGAAAAAAGTGAGAGCTCTTGCTCTTTTTTCCGGTGGACTGGACAGTGCACTGGCTATAAAAATAATTAAGGAGCAGGGAATAGATGTTATAGCCCTAAACTTTGTGTCCCACTTTTTTGGAGGAAAGGATGAGCGTGCTGAAAATATGGCTCGTCAGCTGGATGTAGAGCTAGTTTATGTCCCTTTTCAAAAAAGGCATATGGATGTGGTGAAAGAACCGGTATATGGAAGAGGGAAAAACATGAATCCATGTATAGACTGTCATGCTCTTATGTTTAAAATAGCAGGAGAGCTCATGAAAAAATATGATGCACAGTTTATTATTTCTGGAGAAGTATTGGGGCAGAGACCGATGTCTCAGAACTATGAGGCATTGGGAAAAGTAAAAGATCTTTCGGGAATGGGAGACTATATAGTAAGACCACTCTCGGCTAAAAAACTTCCTATAACTAAGCCAGAGACAGAAGGACTCCTAGATCGAGAACAACTTCTCTCTATCGAGGGAAGAAGCCGTAGCTATCAGATGGAACTCATGGATAAGTATAAAATAGTTGAATATCCGAGTCCAGGTGGAGGGTGTCTTCTGACAGATATAGATTACTCTAAAAAACTGAGAGCTTTTGAACAGGATGGAATTCTTGATCACGATCATGCCCATCTTTTCTATCTTACAAAGATAGCCAGAGTTTTTAGATTTGGAGAGAAAAAATATATTTTTGTAGGAAGAGATAATGAAGCCAACCATAAAATGATGGAGTATCGTGAGATGGGAGACCATATTGTACGTTCTTTTGATGTTCCGGGACCTCTAATTATTTTATGTGGTGAATTTAATCAAGAGGATAAAAATCTTGCCATGGAATTTTTCTCTAGATACTCTAAAGTTAAGGGAAAAGAGAAAATATCTGTTCTTTTTGATAATATTAAAACAGAGATTCCACCTATAGATATAGAAAAAGTGGAAAAACTTATGAAAGATTTTCAAGATATTGGGGCAAAACCTAAAACTAGAAATAAGAGATAATAAAAAATATGATAATATGAAAGAGGGGGAATCTGCCCCTCTTTTTCATTGCTAAAAAACATAAAAAATAGTATAATATTCTCTGAGCAGAAATTTCAACTCTGTAAAAATTTTATTTATTTAAAGGAGAGTTATGAAAGAATTAGATATAGAAAAAGAGATGGAAATCATAAGAGAGTTGGAGCAGATTGTGGAAGGACTTCTGGAAGGTGAAGAAAAGAGCAAAGCTGAGCTAGTGGAGCACTCGATTAGAACTAAATTCAGAAAAAAAATCTGGTCTAAATTTATAAAGGGTATAAAAGAGTTTGATCTTATCCAGGATGGAGATAAGATAGCTGTTGGAATTTCAGGAGGAAAAGACAGTCTTCTTCTTGCAAAACTTTTCCAAGAGCTTAAGAGAGATCGTAGTAAAAATTTTGAGGTAGCTTTTATATCCATGAATCCAGGATTTGGAGCAATGGATATAGATCAGTTTAGAAAAAATTTAGAAGAACTTGAGATAGATTGCGAAATATTTGATGCTAATGTATGGGAGATAGCCTTTGAAGAAAATCCAGACTCTCCATGCTTTCTGTGTGCAAAAATGAGAAGAGGAGTTCTTTACAGTAAAGTGGAGGAGCTTGGATTCAATAAACTTGCTCTAGGGCATCACTTTGATGATTTGGTAGAGACGACTCTCATAAACATGTTTTATGCAGGAACGGTAAAAACAATGATTCCAAAGGTAAAATCTACAAGTGGAAAAATGGAACTTATTAGACCGCTTATAAATATTCATGAAAAAGATATTATAAATTTTATGAAAGTCAACGAAATTCAAGCTATGGCTTGCGGATGTCCTATTGAATCTGGAAAAGTAGATTCAAAAAGAAAAGAGATAAAAAATTTACTAAAGGATTTAGAGAAAACAAATCCCAATATAAAGCAGAGTATTT
Organism: Fusobacteriaceae bacterium; assembly: GCA_051646055.1. GTDB lineage: Bacteria > Fusobacteriota > Fusobacteriia > Fusobacteriales > Fusobacteriaceae > JAGNZR01. Next base: position 76,305 of record JBOFCM010000169.1, on the reverse strand, counting down.
TTAATTCTATGAAAAATATAAATCTAGATTACGTATTAGGTTATACACGAGGAAATAAAAGGAGTGGTGAATAGTTTGTTAGAGATAAGAGAGACTGTGGAACTTCATGGATTAAAATTTGAAAATTACTTGATAGAAGTAGTGCCCGATTTTAAGGTTATTGTAAAAAATATTAAAGAGTCCATGGAAATTCAGATAGATTACAGCGAAAAAAAACGTCTAAAACTTTTCAAAACTTTAGAAAAAATTTTAGGAACAAAAATATCCCTTACAAAACTTTATCCACACGAGATACTTTCGTATATAGAGAATGATGGTTCTTTTGGAAAAACTCTTTGGAGCCCCATAGGAAAAGCTATGCACGATTTCAATATGATAGAAGCAGGAGATAGGGTAGCTGTTGGATTTTCAGGGGGAAAAGATAGTATGACTGTAATAAATGCCCTGGTGAGAATCAAAAAAATTAGCGGACTAAATTTTGAAATAATTCCTATTCATATACATCCTGCAGAAGATATCTCTAGAACTGATAAAATTCAACAATATTGTCATAATATGGGATTGGAACTTCAGATAATAGAAACTTCTCTGGGTGAGATGCTCTTTGGAGAAGAAAAGATAAAAAATCCATGTTTTCTATGTGGAAGAATAAGAAGAGGAATACTATATACTGCCATGAAAAACCAGAATATAAACAAACTTGTTTTAGGGCATCATAAAGATGATATAATAGAAACTTTTCTAATGAATAGTTTCTATCAAGGAAATCAACATATGATGAAACCATCTTACCAAGCAGAAGAATATGGGGTTCAGGTAATCAGACCTTTAGCCTATGTGGAAGAGAATGATATAATAAGATATGTAAAAAAACTTAATCTTCCTATCCTTAAATCCATCTGCCCATATGAAACAAGTACAGACTCAAAAAGATTGAGAATAAAAAATCTTATTAAGGATTTAGCAGAAGAAAATAAAGATGTACGTAGTACAATTTTCCATAGTATAAAAGATAAATTAGTATAGATAAACAATAAAAAAGAGGGGAAGCTCTCTTTTTTTTATGCATCTTTTATTCTTGACACCATTACTAAACTATGGTAACATTATATTGTAAGATAAAAATTTGAAACTCAAAATATTAATCGAATTAAAAATAGGAGAGTATAATGAAGTTGACAGAGCTTAATCGTGGAGAATGTGCAAGAATTGAAAAAATAGGGAAAATAGGAGAGCTTAAAAAGAGGCTTATAGATATGGGAATAAATGCAGGTCAAATTATAAAATTAGAGAGAAATGCTCCTATGGGTGATCCTCAAGAATATAGAATAAAGGGAAATAGTATTGCGATTAGAAAACAAGATGCTGAAAATATAGTTGTTGAAAAAATTTGTGACAATTGTGAGATTTAGGAGAGGGATATGATAAAAATAGCTTTTGCAGGAAATCCAAATGTTGGAAAAAGTGCGCTTATAAATGCCATAGCCGGATCAAAACTTAAAGTTGGAAATTGGCCTGGTGTAACAGTAGAGAAAAAAGAAGCAACATTTTTTTATGAAGGAGAAGAGATAAATCTTGTAGATTTACCAGGGGTATATAGTTTAAGTCCATATACTATAGAAGAAAAGGTGACTAGGGATTATATACTAGATGAGAATCCTGATGTAGTTATAAATGTTTTGGATGCTACAAATATAGAGAGGAATTTATATTTGACAGAACTTTTAAAAGAGTTAGGGAAACCTATGGTAATAGCACTTAATTTTTTTGATGAATTTGAAAAACTGGAATACAGACTGGATATGAAAAATTTCAAAGAAATGGTGGGACTAGAGGTGGTAACAACTTCAGCTCTAAAAGAAGATGGTCTTACAGAGCTTATGACTAAAGCAATGGAGCTGGCAAAGAAAAGAGAGAAAAAAATAGAATATTCTCTAGATTTTGAGCAATTTGTAAATAATGATGTATCCAAAGTTAAAGAGCAGATTGAGAAGGACTCAAAGTATGATGAAATATTAAAAAAATATTCTCTTAATTTTGTAGCTGTCAAAATTTTAGAAAGGGACAGTTATTTTATAAAAAGAATAGAGGAAGATTATGGAGTGGGTCTTGGTAATGAATTTTCAAATCTTGTAAAAGAGATTGAGAATCGTTTTGACGAGGATGTAGAAACTGTTTTTGCCGAAAAAAGATATGGAGTAGTAAGGGGAATAGTGGCTCAGACTCTTTCTACATCCCTAAAGTCTAGATTAGATTTCACAGATAAGATAGATAGAATACTTCTGAATAAAATTTTAGGGCTTCCGCTTTTTTTTGGTACAATGGCTCTTCTTATGAATATAGTATTTAATGGATCAGCTCCTCTTATTGATTGGGTAGATGGATTTATAAATGGTTTTATAGGGAAATATGTAGGAATTCTTATAGAAGGAACTCCAGATTGGCTAAATTCCCTTGTGATTGACGGAATTATAGGAGGAGTAGGGGGAATAGTTGTATTTGTCCCACTGATGCTTTTTCTGTATTTCTTCTTGGCAATTTTGGAAGAAAGTGGATATATGTCTAGAGTCGCTTTTCTTATGGATAAGATAATGAGAAGTGTAGGATTGAATGGAAAAGCCTTTGTTCCTATGATAATAGGTTTCGGATGTTCTGTTCCAGCTATTTATGCAACTAGAACTCTAGAAGATGAAAAATCTAGAAAACTTACGGCAGTTATGGCTCCATTTATGTCTTGTGGTGCAAGACTTCCAGTATATGGTCTTTTTGCCGCTGCATTTTTTGGTTCTAAAGCAGGATTTGTAATAATGACATTATACATGTTAGGGATAGTTGTAGCAATATTTACAGGAATGTTTCTGAAGAGATTTAAAGGATTTCAGGCAGATGAAAAAGCCTTGATAATAGAATTACCACCATATAGAATACCGAGCTATAAGATGATAATGAACTCAACTTTAGAGAGAACATCGGAGTATATGAAAAAAGCCAGTACAACAATATTGGCAGTATTAGTTATGCTTTGGGCGTTGACATATTTCCCTAACGGTGGAGATACATCGAAATCATATATGGCAACGATAGGAAAAACTATGGCACCTATTTTGAAACCAACAGGATTTGCAGATAGATGGGAAACAGTTGCAGCTATACCACCGAGTATAGCGGCTAAGGAGATAGTTGTAGGATTTATGGCTCAGGTTCTTGAAACCCCTGGAACTGAAGAAGGGAGAGACGAAGAAACAACATTTTTTGAAGATTTGACGGAGCAAGGTCTGTCTCTTGGAGTAGCTCTTAAAGATTCTCTGATAGGAATAGTTAATTTTGATATCTTGCAGTTTTTTGCAGCACCAGGTGAAGAGGAATTAGAAGAGGAGAGTAGAGGAATAGTAGCTGCTACAGCTGAACTTTGGCCAAATGATCCTCTGGGACCGTTGAAAGCATATTCGTTTATGGCATTTATTCTTTTAGTTATCCCTTGTGTAGTAACTCTCAGTGCTATAAGACAGGAGTTTGGAACAAAATTTATGACATTTGTAATAGGGGTTATGCTAGTAGTTCCATATATAGTATCTACTCTTATATATCAAATTGGAAAGCTTTTTATTTGAATTTGACATGTAAAAGGGGGAGCCCAGATGAAAACTTTAATTATAATGGGGATAGTAGCGGTTATCTGCTACTTTGCCTTCAAATCGTTATATAAGACAATGACTGGAAAAAAAGGATGCGGATGTTCAGGTTCTAAAGCCAAAACATGCCCCGGACGAGGAAAATGTCCTAAATAAAAATCTGAATATATACAAAAAAATAAAAGTTTATATATTTTATATATTTTCATTTTGAGTTCAGATAAAGTATAATTCGTTAAAGTTTAGAAAAGATTAAGTCAGTAGAGGTTGCGAATGACAAGAGTAGATTTTCTTAGGAAAAATGAAAGGGGATTTCGCCGAAATTTCAATTTATAGAAATTGGGGGTACAGTTAAAAGCTGTACAACTGTCATTATAATAATTATTTATAATGTTGAGCTATCTGAAGTTTATGATTATAAGAAAGATTTTGAAAAGAGATTTTATATGTTTTATCTCTTAACTAAAAATTTTTTATGTTGTTTGCGGCAGACAGTGGTCTGCCTTTTTTAATTCTAAAAAGGAATTCAAAATAAAATTTTTTGGAGGAGAAACTATGTCACACAAAAAAATTAGATTAGGATATGCTGTGTTACCAGTAATATTTTTAATAGGGGCACTTTTTTATGCAGTTCAGATAGCTGAAATAGATGTACATATCCCTATCTTTATATCAGGGATGTTTGCAGCAGTCATAGCAAAGATTGGTGGTGGAATAACTTGGGATGAACTTGAAGAGGGGGTAGTTAATACAATAAAGATGTCTATGGGAGCAGTTATAATCCTTTTAATTATAGGTATGGTTATTGGAACTTGGATACTTTCTGGAATAGTTCCATCTATGATATATTATGGATTAAAGATTATAAATCCATCGGCATTTTTACCTCTTACAGTGGTAATATGTTCAATAGTTTCCATCTCAATAGGAAGCTCATGGGCCACTGCATCCACAGTAGGAGTGGCTCTCATCGGTATAGGAGAGGGGTTTGGAATAGATAGAAATATAATTGCAGGTGCTATTATATCAGGAGCTTACTTCGGAGATAAGTTATCACCTCTTTCAGATACAACCAATCTGGCACCTGCTATGGCCGGAGCCAACCTTTTTGATCATATAAAGCATATGCTTTATACTACAGTACCTGCATATATTATAACTCTTGGAATTTTCACATTTCTTGGTATGAGAAATAGTGTGGGAGCAGTTACAGCTTCAGATATAGATGCTATACTGTCTACAATAAATCGAAATTTTAATATCAGTCCATTTTTACTCATGATACCAGTGATTGTTATTGGGCTCATAATTTTAAAAATGCCTGCAATTCCGGGACTGTTCTTGGGATCTATATTTGGAGGTATAGGAGCCATGATTTTTCAGGGGAAGGGATTTGCAGATGTGATGTCAGCGCTTCACTACGGATATGAAAATGAAAGCGGAATGGTTATGGTGGATGAACTTTTGAATAGAGGGGGGATGGATTCTATGATGTGGACAGTTTCTCTTATTCTCTGTGCAATGATATTCGGAGGAATTATGGAAAAATCTGGAATGCTGGGGACTCTTGCAGGTTCGGTTCTTAAATATGCAACAACAACTGGAAGACTTATATTTGCGACTCTTATGACACCGATATTTGTAAATACTGTAGCAGGAGATCAGTATCTTTCAATAGTTATAACAGGAAGAATGTACAAGAGTACTTTTGAAGAAAGAGGATTGGCCCCAAAAAACCTTTCTAGATGTCTTGAAGATTCAGGAACAATAACATCAGCACTAATACCATGGAATACCTGCGGGGCGACTATGATAGGAGCTTTAGGTGTTGCACCTTGGGCATATGTTCCATATTGTTTTCTTAATTATCTATGTCCATTAATCTCGATGATATACGGATTTACAGGATTTACAATAGAAAAAGCTGAAAGTATAGAAATTAAAGCTTAGAAAAAAAAGACCGAGAATTTTCATGTTTGAAATTTCTCGGTCTTTTTGATAGAATATGGTGAAGTAGCAGATTGCTACTTGAAAATTTCAAGCCTCGGGAGGCAATAATGAATATATTAATAGCGCTTTCTCAGTTAGAAGTTACAGGTGCTGAAGTCTATGGAGTGACACTGGCAAATGAACTGATTGAAAGAGGAAATAATGTTTGGATAGTTTCGGATACTTTGACAAAATCTACAGATGCTCAATACATAAAAATAGAATTTAATAAACGGAATTTAAAAAATAGAATGGATCAAGTAAAAAAACTTATAGAAATAATAAGAGAGAATGATATTCAGGTGGTTCATGCTCATTCTAGAGCTTCTTCTTGGGCCGCTAATATAGCTTGTAAAATTACTGGAATTCCATTGGTAAGTACTGTACATGGCCGACAGCCGGTTCATTTTTCTAGAAAATTGATAAAGGGTTTCGGAGACTATATTCTTCCTGTCTGTGAAAATATAGAAGAACACATCAAAAAAGATTTAGGAGTAAAGAGAGAAACTATAGAGGTAATTAGGAATCCTATTGATAGCAGAAGTTATTATTTTGCAGAAATCAACGATAATATTAAGTGTAAAATTTCAATAATAGGAAGACTTTCAGGACCTAAAGGAGATGTTGCATATAATATTTTGTCTGAACTTTGGAAAAATTCAAATTTAGATGTTCAAGTCGTTGGAGGAAAAGAAGTGCCAGAAAGATTTGAAAAATTCAGAGAGAGAGTGAATTTTTTAGGTTATGTGGATAATGTCCCTCAGATCATAAGAGAAAGTGATATAGTAATAGGGGCTGGTAGAGTAGCTGTAGAAGGAATACTTAGTGGAAGACCTGTGATTGCCGTGGGAGAATTTTCTCTATTAGGAGTTATGGATAAGGAAACAATAGCAATGGGTCTCGCTTCTAATTTCGGAGATATAGGAGAAACTCCTCAAACAGATTATGATTTTTCAAAAATTAATGCAATGGTGAATCAAGCTTTGAATTTTAGAAAAAACAGAGAGGAACTTGACTTTCTTCGCAAAAAGATAGAAAAAGAATTCTCTAAAGAGGAGATAATCTCTAAAATAGAAAAAACCTATCAGAGAGCATATGTTTTGAAAAAAAAATATGATATTCCTATAATTATGTATCATAGAATAATAGAGGACAGAGATGAGGAAAAAGGGGTACATGGAAATTATACTCTAAAAAAAGATTTTGAAGAACAGTTGAAATACCTTGCTGAGAATGGATATGAAACGCTAACTTTTACAGATCTTTCTGGAAATAGATATAAAAACAGATTTAACAGAGGAAAGAAAAAAATAATACTGACTTTTGATGATGGATACGAAGATAATTACAGAGTAGCTTTTCCTATTTTGAAAAAATATAAATCTAAAGGGGTTATATACCTAATGGCAGAAGCTACTTATAATAAATGGGATATGGAGCACCCGACAGCTCCAGAAAAACAATTTAATCTTATGAATGACAGAGAAATAAAAGAGATGCAGGAATCGGGACTTATAGAGTTTGGAGTGCATACTCTCACTCATCCTAGACTCAGTCAACTTACCCTAGAAGAGATAGATTATGAGATAAATGAGTCTAAAAAAAGGATAGAGGAAAAACTTGGAGTAAAAACTATCAGTTTTGCATATCCATATGGGGATTATGATGAAAGAGTGAAAAAAATAGCTCAAGAGAGCGGTTTTGAATTTGTTGTAGCGACAGATAGAGGGTCGGTTTGTTTTTCAGATGATTTAGGAGAGATACGTAGAATAGGTATGTTTTCCAAAAATACTCTTTTTAATTTTAAGAGGAAAGTGAGTGGAAGATATAATTTTATTAAAATAAAAAGAGAAAAAAGAAAAAGTGGTAAAAAAATATAAAAAGGGTGTGAAATAATGAAAACAGTTTTAGTTACAGGAGGAGCGGGATACATAGGTAGTCATGCAGTAGTTGAACTATTGGATTCGGGCTATGAGGTTATTGTATTGGATAATCTTGAAAATGGTTATAGAGAACTAGTGGACAGCAGAGCCAAATTTTATTTAGGAGATGTAAGGGAGATTTCTAGCTTTGAGGATATTTTTATGGAGAATAAAATAGATGCGGTGATGCATTTTGCTGGATATATCAAAGTAGGAGAAAGTGTAGAAGAACCCAATATGTACTACCTTAATAATAGCTATGGAGTAATGAATATGATAGAAGTTATGAGAAAATACTCTGTAAAAAATATAGTTTTCTCTTCAACTGCTGCTGTTTACGGAGAAGTAAAAGGAGAAGGATTGGTAACTGAAGAATATCCTCAAAACCCAATAAATCCCTATGGAATGAGTAAACTGATGGCAGAAAAAGTAATAATAGATGCAGCTAAAGCATATGGAATAAATTACTCGATTTTTAGATATTTTAATGTAGGAGGAGCCCATGAGAAATATCCGATTGGTCAAAAAGGTGATGGAGTAACGGCTCTTATATCGATACTTCTTCAGGTGGCAAGTGGTCAAAGAGATAGGTTGGAAATCTATGGAAACGATTATCCTACTAAAGATGGTACGGGAATAAGAGATTATATTCATGTTGTAGATTTAGTAAGAGCCCATGTCCTTGCACTTCCAGCTTTAGAAAAAAATATAAGTGGAATATATAATCTTGGAAACGGAAATGGATTTACTGTGCTTGAAATGCTGGAAGGAGCAAGAAAAGTTACTCATCATCCTATACTGGCAACTTTTGTAGAACGTCGTCCAGGTGATCCTGCTTCAGTAGTAGCAGGAAGCGAAAAAGCTAGAAAGATACTAGGATGGAAGCCTATTTATACAGATGTAAATAAGATAATTTCTACAGCTTGGAATTTTATGGAGAGAGAAAAAATGATTCAGAAATAAAAAATAGAGTTTACTGTTTAAATTTTTTGAAAAAGACTATCCCAAGGGGTGGTCTTTTTATTTATTTATTTATTTATTTATCTTCAATCTTAAATACAATATTCAGCTAATATTTCAAATTTTAAGAAAAATTTTTAATGAATTATAAATGAGTTTGTATTATTTAAATTAAAAAACTTTAGCTTTCGTTCACCTGTACTTTACTTTTTATAAGTTTTATGTTATTATTCGGATTGCTAAAATATATTTTAAGGAGATTTTATGAATAGTAAAAAAGATATTCAAAATCATGTTGAACTTCTCCAAAAAGGAAATAAAGGATTGTTTGGTCTTTCAATTTTAGTGGGTATTGTAACTGGTATTACTGTATCGTTATATAGATATGGACTATCTTTTGCAGAAATACTTCGAAATAGGTATATTAACAAAGATCTTTTAACAAATCCGGGTAAACTTATTTTCATTTGGTTGATTTTTATTGCCATTGGACTTTTTGTAGATTATATCTCTAAAAAATTTCCAACAACTGGAGGAAGTGGTATTCCTCAAGTTAAAGCTTTAATTTTAAGGAAGCTTGATTATTTGTTTTGGCCAAAAGAACTTTTGGTCAAATTTTTCGGAGGATTACTTGGCATAGGTGCCGGTTTATCCCTTGGTAGAGAGGGCCCCTCTGTACAACTTGGTTCTTATATTGGTTATGGATTCACAAAGATATTTAAAAGAGATTATGTTGATGAAAAATATCTTGTGACAGCTGGATCTAGTGCCGGCTTAGCTGGTGCATTTGGAGCCCCTTTATCAGGAGTAATATTCAGCATGGAAGAGCTACATCGTTTCTTTTCATCTAAGCTTATTATATGTACATTTTTGGCGAGTATTTGCTCTAACTTTGTATCTAGAAGAATATTCGATATGAAACCATCTTTTGATTTATATACAAAATATCCAACGAATGTAAATCCTTATTTACAATTTTTATTTTTCATTGCTTTTGGTATTATATTAGCTTTCTTTGGAAAATTATTTACTGTTTCTTTGACTAAAACACAAGATATTTTCAGAGATATTAAACTTCCTAGAGCTTTTAAAATATCTTCAGTCATGACTTTATCCTTCATTATATGTTTTGTTATGCCTGATATGGCTGGTGGTGGACATCATTTAGTTGAAGAGATGCCTCATATTAACCAAACAATATTATTTTTACTATTTTTATTTATAGTTAAGCTATTTTTTACTACAATATCTTATGCAACAGGATTCCAAGGTGGTATCTTCCTTCCGATGTTAGTGTTAGGAGCTATACTTGGTAAAATATATGCCCTAATACTTGTCTCTGGATTTGGTTTAGGTCATGAATTTATAATACATTACATGATTTTGGGTATGGCTGGATTTTTTGTTGCTGTTGTTAGAGCACCTATAACTGGAGTTATTCTTATCCTTGAAATGACTGGAAGTTTTGATCATCTTTTGGCTATAGCAACTGTTTCAATTGTTGCTTACTACATTACTGAACTACTGAAACTTGAACCGATATATGAAATCCTTTATGAAAGAATGCCTAAAAAGAAAATTGATGATGATTTAGAAGAGGAACGTCACGAACAGATGGAAAAAACAATTATCTGTATTCCCGTTTCTGCTGATTCTGAGCTTGAAAATAAATTAATCAAAGAAGTTAATTGGCCTAAAAATTCTCTTGTTATTGCAATTAGAAGAGCTGAAACCGAATATATCCCAAGAGGAAATAGTCGAATTCTAGCTGGAGATGTTATTGTTTTATTGTTGTCACGTAAACAAGCAGATATTTATAATGAAGAATTATTTAAAATGGGAGTATCTCACTAAAAATTTGTGAACAACTTTATTATTAAAAATTTAATTTTGAGCAAGAAAAAACGACTATAGAAGATTTTTCAATAGTCGTTTTTTATAATCTGAAAGCACCTTAGGTGCCCTATTTTATCCTATTAGCTATCTCTCCCACTCTGAAATCTTGAAAGAGCGAAAAAGTATATGTTATAGAGCACATAAAAAGCTGTAACAATGAATAGGCTATATTTTAAAGTTACTAGAATAGCTAGAAGAAAAAGTGGAAATATTTTTTTAGGTATAGCCGCAAAAACCTTGTCCGGCGTTTGGAAAGGGATAGTGCTAACCATGAGAACCGCTGCTAATACAGCTATAATTGAAAATATTTCAGTTGAAAAAATATTTATTTCTCCAAAGAGCTGACTATTGATTAAAGTTTCTGACAAAAGATAGTAAGAAACAACTAGAGAAGCTCCACACGGGATAGGCATTCCACTGAAATCATCTTTTTCACTTGAAGCTGTAGTCATGATATTAAACTTAACCAGTCTCATAACGCCGCAAAGTGCATAGATAAATGAAATAGGAACAACAAACTGAGAAAGTTTACTGTCCATACTTAAGATGGAGAAAATAAAGATACCAGGCGCTAAACCAAAGGAGATAGCGTCACAAAAAGAATCAAATTCCTTACCAAACTCACTAAAAGCATCTAATTTTCTCGCTGTTTTTCCATCTAAAGTATCGCAGACCATAGCTGCTATTATAAACCATATAGCATGGGAAAAATTTCCTTTTATAGACGCAGTTATACTCAAATACCCCAAAAACATATTAGCTGCAGTTATAGCATTAGGTGCAATATACTTTTTTTCAATCATTAAAATCACTCCCTGAAAATATTTAATCTGTAATCACTTGATTTTATCATAGTTTAATTATAAAATCAATAATAGAGATGTTTTAGATAAAAATTGAAGAGTGAAGGGTTGACAACATTGGGCAAAAATGGTAATATTATAAATGTCGTAGATGAAGTATAAATTGGTGGCATATCTGCAGCGAACCGTGTCAGATCCGGAAGGAAGCAGCACTAAGTTGTTAGATGTGGGTATCAATCGAGCTCTGTCTACGACACTTAATTATTATAAATTCAAGCCATGAGTACTCATGGCTTTTTTTTTACACGGAGGAAAATATGTTTAAAATAGAAGAAAATAAATATGTCCTTAAAAATGAAGAAAAATTTAGAACTTTGGATTCGCAATTTAAGTTTATGCAGAACAGAGAGTATTTTGTGGATTTGGAAGGAGAAGAGATCCTATCATATGCTGAGATAGAAGTAAATAGGGAAGAGAAAAGTTTCATTATCCATAGAATATTTGTATCACCTCAGGAAAGACATAAATCTTATGGGAAAAAAATGATAAATTTTTTGGAGAAAAAACTAAAAAAATTTAAATGTGAAAAAATTGTATATCCTTATGACGGAAATAAAGTGTTTTTTGAAAAAGTTGGATTTAAGCCAGATGGCAAGATACTTATATATAATCAAATTCAGTTGAGAAAAAAAAGACAACAGGAAAATAACAGAGTCATAATATTTTCTATTTTAGGGAATATAGTTTTGGCTATTACCAAAATAATATGGGGAATAAAAGGAAAATCTAGAGCCCTTCTTTCTGATGGAGTAAACTCACTTTCAGATATAGGAACCTCAACAGGAATTCTTATAGGAGTTCACTACAGTAATATGCCTGCAGACGAGGAACATCCCTATGGACATGAAAGGATAGAATCCATAATTGCTAATATTTTAGGAATATTTATGATACTAACTGCCTTTGAGCTTCTTCGTGGGACAGGTGACCTTCTTTGGAGTTATTATAAAGAGGGTGGTAATAATTCTATCCCTCAAATGAGTACAATATATTGGGGTATATTTTCAGCTATAGTGAAGTATTTTATGTATTATTATAAAATAAAAGTAGGCAAAAACACAGGGAATTCAGCTCTTATTGCAGATGCAAAAGATAGCAGAAACGATATTTTCACTTCTTTAGGAGCAGTGCTAGGAATAATTTTAGCAATCTATGTAAATCCTCTTTTTGACTTGTTATTGAGTCTGCCAATTGCTCTGGTCATAATGAAAGAGGGAATTTCTGTGATTTTTGAAAATGCGCATATAATAATGGATAAGCAGGACAAAGAATTTCTTCAAAAGATAGAGGAATATATATATAAAAGCAGCGACATAAAAAATGTCCATGAAATCCAGATGAGAAGTTCAGGAGATAAAATATTTTTGAATATGGATATCAGAGTTCCGGGTGATATGAGTGTGGACGAAGCTCATGCTCTTGCAGATACTTTGGAAAATTCAATTTTAATAGAATTTCCAGAGGTTAAGGAAGTTCTGATTCATGTGGACCCGATAATTGAATAATAACAGGTATTATGGTATAATAAAAAAATGGAGAAAAATTAAGGAAATAAGCGGGAGTGTGTTATGAGTATATTGAATGGTCTTAATGAATATCAGAGAGCAGCGGCAGCCAAAATAGATGGAGCACTTCTAATACTGGCAGGAGCCGGATCTGGAAAAACTAGAACTATTACTTACAGAATAGCTCATATGATTTTAGAAAAAGGGGTATCACCATACAGCATATTGGCGGTTACATTTACTAATAAAGCAGCCAAAGAAATGAGAGAGAGAGTTGAAAGACTCGTGGGAGAAGATGCTCATAGAGCTACTATTTCAACATTTCACTCTTTTGCTATGAGACTTTTGAGAATATACGCAGAAAAAATAGGTTTTGACTCCAATTTTACAATATACGATGGAGATGATCAAAAAAGAGTAATCAAAAACATATGCAAAGATCTAGTTATTCCTGATAAAAAACTTACAGAGAGCATATTAGCTTCCCATATTTCTAAATTGAAAGAAAATTCAATAACACCAGAGGAATATGAAAAAGAGAATAGATTCCAGCCCAATAGTAAAATAATAACTGAGGTCTACAGACGATACAATTCTCAGCTTAGAAAAAATAATTGTATGGATTTTGCAGATATTCTGGTAAACTGTCATAAATTACTAGAAATAGATGAAATAGCAGAGAAAATTGCCACGAAATATAGATATATAATGGTAGATGAGTATCAGGATACTAACGATATTCAGTATAGAATAGTAAAAAAAATAGCTGAAAAATATGGAAATATTTGTGTGGTTGGAGATGAAAATCAGAGTATTTACGGTTTTAGAGGTGCAAACATAAAAAATATTTTGGATTTTGAGAAAGATTATCCGGATGCAATGGTTATAAAACTTGAAGAAAATTACCGTTCAACATCTGCCATTCTAGACGCAGCCAATGCTGTGATAAAACATAATACAACTTCTAGAGATAAAAAACTTTGGACAAAAAAACAGCAGGGGGAACAGCTTATTCTTGCTCATTGCAAGGATGGGCGTGAGGAAGCTGAGATGGTTGTGAATAGGATAAAAGAACTAAAGAACAGAGGAAAAGGGTATAGTGATTTTACCATTCTTTATAGAACTAATGCTCAGTCTAGAAATTTTGAAGAAGCCTTTTTAAAACACAACATACCTTATAAAATTTTTGGCGGAATGCAGTTTTATCAGAGAGCAGAGATCAAAGATATTTTATCGTATCTCACTTTTGTTAACAACTCTAAAGATACTTTAAGTTTTGGCAGAATAATAAATACTCCAAAGAGAAAAATAGGGGATAAAACCCTGGAAAAAATAGTTTCTTATGCTAAAGATAAAGAGATTACAGCCTTTGAAGCGCTTGAAAGTATAGATGAGATAGATGGAATAGGGCCAGCTGTAAAAGTGTCGTTAGATGAGTTCTATACGCTTATAACAGAATTAAGAGAGATGAGCAGAGAGTATGCCAAAGTTTCAGAAATTTTTGAAAAACTTTTATCTGAAATAGGATATGAGAAATATATTGAGAATAATTATCCAGATTTTGAAGGAAGATTGGAAAATATAGATGAACTTAGAAACTCCATATCTGAACTAGAAAAAATAGCAGAAAATCTCACACTTGGAGAGTACCTTGAAAATGTATCCCTTGTAAGTGCTACAGATGAGTTAGAAGAGAGTTCACAGTATGTCAAGCTTATGACGATACATAACTCCAAGGGCCTTGAGTTTCCTGTGGTTTTCCTTACGGGGGTAGAAGATGAAATTTTTCCTGGAAAAATGGCTGACTTTGAAAAATCTACTTTAGAAGAGGAGAGAAGATTGTGTTATGTAGCTATAACAAGGGCTGAAGAGGAACTTGTTATAAGTTATGCAGATGCAAGGTATATGTATGGAGACATGAACTTTAGAACAAGATCCAGATTTATAAAAGAGATTCCTACTGAGCTTTTAAAAGAAAGGATTGGTAGCCATCTAGAGGAACAGCGTTCATATGCTCATAGTTCTTTAGGAAGAGAGAGTTTAAAAAGAGAAAGTAAAATAGAAAATTTCAGTTTAGATAGATTTGAAAATATGAAAAAAAATAAAAATTATCCATATTTACCAGGAGAAAAAGTTATGCATAAAAAATTTGGACTGGGTATTGTGAGAGATATGGATGAAAAAAGAGTAGTAGTTGAATTTGTGGATGGAACAAAGGAGATTGCGGCTATAATTGCTGATAAATTTCTTGAGAAGCATTCTTAGAATTCAAGGAGGAAAAAAGAATGAAGAGAAAAACTCTTAAACAAGAGATTGAGTTTCAAGGAGTAGGTCTCCATAAGGGAGAAAATATAGTATGTAAACTCATACCTTCGGAAAATAAAGAGATTATCTTTAAACGTAAAGATTTGGAAGAGGGAAAAAATATAATCAAGTTGGATATTGAAAATACCTTTGATCTGACAAGAGGAACAAATATAAAAAACGAGTATGGAGCAGCTGTACATACTGTGGAACATTTTTTGTCTGCATTGTATATAATGGGGATTACAGATCTTATCATAGAGCTAGATGGAAATGAACTCCCTATATCTGATGGAAGTGCTATAAAATTTGTGGAAACCATGGAAAAAGTGGGTATTAAAGAATTAGAAGATTCGGTAGAGCCTATAAAAATCTTAGAGCCAGTAGCTGTAACAGTTGGCGATAAACATGTAATAGCACTTCCTTATGATGGATATAAAATAACTTATGGCATAAGATTTGAACATACATTTCTAAAGTCTCAATTGGCCGAATTTGAAATAGATTTGGAAACCTATAAAAAAGAGATAGCTAGGGCAAGAACTTTTGGTTTTGATTATGAGGTAGAGTATTTGAAAAAAAATAATTTGGCTTTGGGAGGAACTCTTGAAAATGCCATAGTTATAAAATCTGATGGAGTAATGAATCCAGGTGGTTTGAGATATGAAGATGAGTTTGTAAGGCATAAAATGTTGGATATAATAGGAGATTTAAAAGTACTGAATAGACCTATACAAGGGCACATTATAGCTATAAAAGCAGGCCATGCTATCAATATAGAATTAGGGAAAAAACTTAAAAGTTTATAAAAAGTTTATAAAAAATATTTGCTAGGGGGAATTTATGCTAGATATAATGGAAATAATGAAAAGAATACCACACAGATATCCTTTTTTACTTGTGGATAGAATCCTTGAAATAAATTCAGAGGAAAAAAGTATCAAAGGAATAAAAAATGTGACTATAAACGAGCAATTTTTTAATGGACACTTCCCAGGTCATCCAATAATGCCAGGAGTTCTAATAGTTGAAGGTATGGCACAGTGCCTTGGAGTTTTAGTAATGGAAGGACAGGAAGGTAAAGTTCCGTATTTTGCGGCTCTCGAAAATATAAAGTTCAAACATCCTGTAAGACCAGGAGATCAGCTTGTATATGAAGCTAAAGTTGATAAAATGAGAGGAAGCATAGTGAAAGCTAGTGGAGTAGCAAAAGTAGACGGGAAAGTTGTAACGGAAGCTAGCTTCACTTTCAGTATAGCTAACAAAGAGTAGAAGGAGGATCTATCTTGATAGATATTCATGCAACTGCCATAATAGAAGATGGGGCAGTAATAGAAGAGGGAGTAAAGATAGGACCCTACTGCATAGTAGGAAAAGATGTAAGAATAGGAAAAAATACTATATTGCAGTCCCATATAGTGGTGGAAGGAATAACAGAAATAGGGGAAAACAATACAATTTATTCCTTTGTTTCAATAGGAAAAGCATCTCAAGATTTGAAATATAGAGATGAACCTACAAAAACGATAATTGGAAATAACAATCAGATAAGAGAATTTGTTACTATACACAGGGGAACCGATGACAGGTGGGAAACGAGAATAGGAAATAATAATCTCCTTATGGCTTACGTCCATGTTGCTCATGATGTAATAGTTGGAAATAACTGTATTCTTGCCAATAATGTGACTTTAGCAGGACACGTGGTGGTGGAAGATTTCGCTATAATAGGAGGATTAACTCCTGTTCATCAGTTCTGCAGAGTGGGGGCATATTCCATGACTGGAGGAGCAAGTGCTATAAATCAGGATATATGTCCATTTATGCTGGCAGAGGGGAATAAGGCAGAGGTCAGAACTCTAAATGTGACAGGACTTAAGAGAAAAGGTTTCTCCTCAGAGGAGATGGCCAATATAAAGGCTGCCTATAAACTTATTTTCAGGTCAAAACTTCCTTTAAAAGAGGTAATAGCCCAGCTGGAAAGGGATTATTCTCAGGATAAAAACATAAGAATAATACTGGATTTTATAGCAATAAGTACCAAAAATAGGGGGTTAGCTAGATAATGGAAAAAGTAGGAATTATAATAGGTAATGGGAAATTACCCTTATACTTTATCCAGGAAGCTAAAGAAAAAAAATTAGAGATATACCCCATAGGACTTTTTGAAAGCGTAGATGAAGAAATAAAAAGACATGACAGATATACCCAGTTTAATATTGGAGAGGTTGGCAGTATTGTGAAATACCTCCTCATAAGAGATATAAAAAAAATTGTTTTATTGGGAAAGGTAGAGAAAGAGCTACTATTCAAAGAGATGAAATTGGACAAATTTGGAGAGGAGCTTCTGAAAAAACTGCCAGACAGGAAAGATGAAACTCTCCTTTTTGGAGTTATTCTTTTTTTTAAATTAAATGGAATTAAAGTTCTTCCTCAGAACTATCTTTTGAAAAATATGATGTTTGAGAAAAAAAATTATACATCTATATATCCTTCTAAAGAAGATCTGAAAACTATCAAAATTGGAAGAGAAGCTGCTAAAGCTCTAAGTAAAGTGGATGCGGGTCAGTCGGTGCTATGTAAAGATGAATCTGTGATAGCTTTGGAGGGGATAGAAGGAACTGATAAAATGATTCAAAGAGGCGGAAGTTTGGCAGGAAAGGGAACCGTATTGGTGAAAATGGCCAGACCTCAGCAAGATATGAGGGTAGATATTCCCGCGATAGGAATAGATACCTTAAAAAATCTTGTGGAAATAGGAGCAAAGGGTATAGTAGGAGAAGCAGGAAAAATGCTTTTCCTCAATAGAGATGAATGCATATCCTTGGCGGAAAAAAATAATATGTTTATAGTGGGTGAGTAGTTATGGATAATAAATTTTTTGTTTCCACAGGAGAGGTATCAGGAGATCTTCATCTTTCATATATAGTAAAAAGTATTTCTAAACTGGACCCTAAATGTAAATTTTTCGGAGTGGCTGGAAAGCATAGTGGAGAAGCTGGAGTAAATATTATACAGAATATAGATGATTTGGCTATAATGGGATTTGTAGAGGTAGTGAAAAAATATAGTTTTCTAAAAAGAAAGGCCAGAGAGTATGTAGATTTTATAAAGAAAGAACATATAGAAAAAGTAATACTCGTGGATTATGGGGGATTCAATCTTAAATTCATGGAGTTATTGAAAAAAGAAGCTCCTAGAGTAAAAATTTACTATTATATACCACCAAAGCTTTGGGTATGGGGAGAAAAAAGAATAGAAAAACTAAAATTGGCTGACCATATAATTGTGATATTTCCTTGGGAAGTAGAGTTTTATAAAAAATATGAAGTGAATGCGGTTTATTATGGAAATCCTTTTTATGAGAAATATCATTATCAAGAGAGAACTGGAGATTGTGTACTACTCCTTCCAGGGAGCCGAAAACAGGAGGTAGAGTCAATTTTTCCAATTATGGAAAAATATATGGAAATAAGTCCTGAAAAAAAATTCATACTAAAACTTTCTAATCGAGATCATCTTAAGTGGATAAAAGGAGACCTGAAAAGACATAAAAATTTAAAAGTAGAACTGGAGGGATCTCTTAAGAATTGTGTGAAAAAATCAGAAGTAGCAGTGGCTACCTCGGGGACTGTAACTTTGGAATTGGCTCTCATGGGAATTCCTACTGTTGTGGTCTATAAAACCTCTATTCTAAATGAGCTCATAGCTAGACTTTTTATAAAATTTACATATGTATCTCTGCCAAATTTAGTTTTGGGAAGAGAGGTATTTCCGGAACTTCTCCAAAGAGAATGTAATCCTAAAGAGATAAAGTTGGCAGTCAATAGAATTTTAGATAATAAAGAAAAAGTTAATAATGAAATTCAGAAGGTTAGAGATGCTCTTTCTGGAAAAAATATTTTAGACAAATATGGAGAATTCATATTGAGAGGACATGAGGATGGAAAAATATAAACTATTTAAAAATAGATCTTTAAATAGCTTTTTACATTATAGCTTCAGATATAAATGGGCGATGATAGGAGTTGTAATTCTGTCTACACTTACTTCTGTAGCGGGAGCTTTGCCTGCATGGCTGAGCAAATATCTTATAGATGACGTTTTTATAGAAAAAAATGAAAAAAAGATGATCATGGTCATAGTTGCCATATTGGTAACAACAATAGTGAAAGTAGTATCAAATTATTATGCTCAAATTTCTTCAAGTTATGTTACAGAAACTATAAGAAGAGAGATAAGATTAGACATTTTCAAGCAACTTCAGAACTTGCCATTGGCTTATTATAAAAAAAATAAGCTGGGAGATATAATGACTAGACTTACAGGGGACTCAGCATCTTTGGGACAAATTGGGTTTATGCTTTTTGATATGCTAAAAGAGGCAATAGCTGTTTTGGCACTCATTTTCAGAATGTTTCAAGTAGATGTGAAGCTATCTCTTATATCTATTATTATCTTGCCACTTATAGGTGGGATGGTAAAAAAATATACCAAAAAAATAAGAAAAGCTGGTAGAATTAGACAGGACAGTGCAGGAGAGGTAGGAGCTTTTATTCAAGAAGCTCTTTCAGGAATTCAGGTTATTAAAGCCTTTAACAGAACTGATATGATAATGGGAAAATATGATAAAATAAGTTATGAAGAGTTTGAAAAATCCTATAAAAGTAGAAAAATTAAAGCGAAAGTTTCTCCTATAAATGAGCTGATGGCAACATTTATGATAGCGCTTGTAGCTCTCTACGGAGGATATCAGATTATAAAAGGTCAAATGACAGCGGGAGATTTGGTATCCTTTGTCACAGCAGTGGGGCTTATGCAGCAGCCATTAAAAAGGCTTATAGATAAAAATAACAGTATTCAGGAAGCACTTCCCTCTGCAGACAGAGTCATAGAGATAATGGATGTGCCTGTGGAAATAGATTATTATGGAGATAAAACAGAGATGTTCCAGAATGTCCATGAAATAACTATTGAAAATCTTACTTTTAAGTATGAAGACTCTGAACGGGAAATACTTAAAAATCTTAATATCCAAATAAACCGTGGAGAAGTTATAGCCCTAGTGGGAAAAAGTGGAAGTGGAAAAACAACTCTTGTAAACATGATTCCAAGATTTTATGAGGCTACCACTGGTGCAATAAAAATTAACGGTACAGATATAAAAAACTATTCTTTGAAAGAGTATAGAAATCACATAGGAATAGTGCCGCAGGAAACTTTCCTTTTCAGTGGAACAATCAAAGAAAATCTGAAATTTGGAAAGGAATATATATCGGATGAAGAGGTAGAAAGAGCTGCGAAAATGGCCAATGCCTACGAATTTATAAAAGAACTTCCTCAAGGATTTGAAACTGAAGTGGGAGAACGGGGGGTTTTGTTATCTGGTGGACAAAAACAGAGAATTGCCATTGCTCGTGCTCTTATTCAAAATCCAGAGATAATGATACTGGATGAAGCTACCTCAGCTCTAGATACTGAATCTGAAAGGTTAGTCCAAAAAGCTCTAGATAATCTAATGGAAAACAGAACGACTTTTGTCATAGCTCATAGATTATCCACAATAATAAATGCGGATAAAATTGTAGTTATGGAGAATGGAGAAATTGTGGAACTTGGGACACATTCTCAGCTTTTAGAAAAAAATGGAGTTTATAAGAAGCTTTACGATATACAGTTTGGAGATAAATCGGAAAAAGAAAGTTCAGAAAAAGCGATTCTAAGAGAGGAAAAACTTGTTCTGGCATAAAAAAATGGAGGAAAAATGAGAAATAGTAATAGAGCTGTAGATGTTTTAAGAGAGATAAAAATTACAAAGGATTTTAATATTCATGCAGAAGGATCTGTACTAATAGAGGTAGGAAATACCAAAGTTATATGTACTGCTACAGTAATAGAGAAAGTTCCGATGTTTCTAAAAAACAAAGGAAAAGGTTGGCTTACTGCAGAATATAGTATGTTGCCTCGTGCTACTGGAGAAAGAACTCAGAGAGAGGCTGCCAAAGGAAAACTTGGTGGTAGAACTATGGAGATTCAGAGACTTATAGGAAGAGCATTAAGAGCTGCAATAGATTTAGAGAAGCTGGGAGAGAGAACAGTTACTATAGACTGTGATGTTATTCAAGCTGATGGAGGGACAAGAACAACATCCATAACTGGAGGATATATAGCTCTTGCCCTTGCGGTAAAAAAACTTATGGATAAAGGACTTCTTCAAGTGAACCCTCTGATTTCTAATGTGGCTGCAATAAGCGTTGGAATAGTGAACGGCACACCTTTATTGGATTTAGACTATTCAGAGGACTCTGAGGCCGCTGTAGACATGAATATAATAATGAATGGAAAAGGTGAATATGTAGAGGTTCAAGGAACTGGAGAAGAAGCTACATATACAAGAAAAGAGCTGAATCTACTTTTAGATCTTGCTGAAAAGGGAATAGAAGATATTATTCAAATCCAGAATTCTATAATAGGTGAGTAATTATGAAAATATTTTTAGCTACTGGAAACAAAAAAAAGATAGATGAGATAAAAGATGTCCTGAATGATCTGGATATAGAAATATTATCAATTAAAGACGGAGTTGAGATTCCAGATGTTATAGAGGATGGGAAAACATTTGAAGAAAATTCAGCTAAAAAAGCTATCGAGATAGCAAAATATCTCAATATGGTAACTATTGCTGATGATTCGGGGCTGTGTGTGGAGGCTCTTCAGGGAGCTCCTGGAATCTACTCTGCAAGATTTTCAGGAGAAGAGGCCACGGATGAAAGCAATAACAGAAAACTAGTTGAGCTTATGAGATGTGTTCCTAATAGAAAAGCTAAGTTTGTGGCTGTGATAACTATCGCTAAACCGAATGGAGAATATCATTGCTTCCGTGGGGAGTTGGAAGGAGAGGTTATGGATATTCCAAGGGGGAAAGATGGTTTTGGTTACGATCCTCATTTTTATCTTAAGGAATATGGAAAAACTCTAGCAGAGATTCCTGAAGTAAAAAGAGAGATTAGCCACAGAGCCCTAGCTTTAAAAGAAATGAAAAAAGAAATTAAAAATATATTGAACTAGGATTTTCCCACCTTGAATTTTTCAGGTGGGAATCTTTTTGATAGAGGACAGGAGGCAGATATGAAAGAAGATTTAACCCCTAAAAAAATAGTGGAAGAGTTAGACCGATATATTATTTCTCAAGATGAAGCAAAAAAAAGCGTAGCAATTTCTTTGAGAAACAGGCATAGAAGAAAAAATATAGAAGATAATGAAATGAGAAGCGAGATTACCCCGAAAAATATTATTCTTATCGGAAGTACAGGAGTGGGGAAAACCGAAATAGCCAGAAGGCTTGCCAAAATTGCTCGGGCACCTTTTATAAAGGTAGAAGCCACAAAATACACAGAGATTGGTTATGTTGGAAATGATGTGGAAAGTATTATAAAAGATTTAGCCAACATAGCCCATAAGCAAGTAAGAGAAGAGAGAATAGAGATATTAAAAAAGGAGAAATATTCTCTAGCTTTAGAGAGAATAGCTAAAATTTATAAACCCTATGATACCCTTAATGATGCTGAAAAAGAAAAAATTATAAAAGAGATAGAAGCAGGAGTTCACGATAATGAGGAGATAGAGGTCACTAAAACGGAAAAAGAAAATGAAAATCCACATGTTATAGAGGTAATTGGTGGAAACGAACCTGAAGATGTAGAAAATATTCTGAGCAATATAATGGGGAGTATGAAAAATTTAGGAGATAGAGGTCAGAAAACTGTTAAGATGAAAATATCATCAGCAATTAACCATATTCTTAATGAAGAGGTAGAACAGACCATTGCTGGAGAAGATATTATATCTGAAGTGGTAGAAAGAGTACAGGAAGATGGAATAGTATTTATAGATGAAATAGATAAGATTGTAGAAAGAGAAGATAGCAGCAGAGGAGAGGTTTCAAGACAGGGAGTTCAGAGAGATATTCTTCCGATAGTTGAAGGGTGCACAGTGATTACAAAGTTCGGTCCTATAAAAACTGATCATATACTTTTTATAGCTGCTGGAGCTTTTTCGCAGTCATCACCAAGCGATATTATGCCCGAACTTCAGGGAAGATTTCCGGTTAAGGTAAAATTGGAAAACCTTCAAAAAGAGGATTTTGTGAAAATTCTTACTCAGGTAAAGTATAATCTTCTGGAGCAGTATGAAACTATGTTGATTCAAGACAATGTACAGTTAAAATTTCAAAAGTCAGGAATAGATGAGATAGCAGAACTGGCTATAAGATTTAATGATAAAATTGAAAATGTAGGAGCTAGAAGACTGCATATGATACTGGAAAACCTTCTTCGTCAGGTGATGTTTGAAGCCCCTTATGAAGAGATGAAAAAAATAACAATAGACAGAAAATACGTTTCTAAAGTTTTTAAAAATGAATATGAAGAGGAAAATTTAGATAAATACATATTATAAAAAGTAGTCAGGAGAGAAGATGCACTTAAAAGCAGTAGAGATATATGGGTTTAAATCTTTTGGAGAGAGGATATATATTGAATTTGACCGTGGGCTTACATCTATAGTGGGACCTAATGGTAGTGGAAAGTCTAATATAATGGATGCTGTTCTATGGGTTTTGGGAGAACAGTCTTATAAAAATATAAGGGCAAAAGATAGTAGTGATGTTATATTCAGTGGAAATGGGAAAAATAGCAATTATGCTGAAGTTTCTTTAATCATAGATAACAGTGACGGATATTTTTCAGGAGAAAATTCTGAAGTTAAAATTACCAGAAAAATATTAAAGAATGGAGATAACGAGTACTATATAAATGGTTCTAGAAGTAGACTTAAGGATATAAATTCCATGTTTTTAGATACAGGAATAGGAAAGAGTGCTTATTCTGTAATAGGGCAGGGAAAAGTGGAGAGGATTATTTCCTCCTCCAACCGTGAAATAAAAGGAATAATAGAAGAAGCTGCTGGAATAAAAAAATTCCAGATAAGAAAGCAGGAGTCCTTGAAAAATTTGAAGTCTCTAAACGATGAACTAGAGAAGATAGAATTAGTTGTAAAACAGGTAGAAGACAGCAAGAATACGTTGGAAAAACAGTGTAAAAAAGCTAAGGAATTTTTGGGAATAAAAGAGGAAAAAGAAAAGTTACAGAAAGCGATACTCTCTTATGACTATAACGAAAAGAAAGAAAGATTTGAAAAATTAACCTGTGAAGAGATAAAAACAGTTGAATTGATAGATAAGTTGGAAAAAAGTTTAGAGAAAAATAGTCAGGAATTTTCAGAAAATGAGTATGAGCGTGAAATTCTTGTAGAAAAAATAGAGGGAAATTTAACTAAAAATAGTGAACTAAAAGAAAAGATTGAAATAGGAGAGCGTGAAAAAGCCAGAGCAGGAGAGAGAATAGAATCTTTCAAAAGAGAACAGGAAGAAAAAGAGAGATACATAGGAAAGATTCAAGAAAAAATAAAATCCCATGAAAATGTTGTTTCACATCTTTCACAGGAGCTGGAAAAATATAAAACCAAACTCCAAGAATTGAGCAGTAGTAATAATAAATATTCTCATGAGATAGAACTGCTTGAAAAAGAAAAAAGAAATAGAGAGATAGAGGTAGAAAGCAAGAAAAGAAAAATAATGGAGCTTGAAGTTGAAAGGCTAAAAGTCGTAAATGATATAGAAAATTCAGAGAGAAGAGCTAAAACTACTCGAATTAAGCTTCAGACTTTGAATGAAGATATGTCTGCTCAAAAAGTGAAAGTTCAGGAAAATAGCCAATCGGTTAAAGAATATTTAGAAAAAGTTGCTGAAAGTGAAAAAAAGGTTGAGGAGATTTTTCAGAGAACAACCTTTCTTGAAAATAAAATTTCTGAAACGAGCATGGAGATAAATAGGCTCTCTGAAAAAACTAGAGAGAATGATTATGAAGAGAAACGTTCTAGTATAAAACTTCAAAATATAATAAGGTTGGAAGAGAGTAATGAAGGGTTATATAAAGGGGTTAAAGAGGTATTGAATGAAAAAATTCCTGGTGTTTTAGGAATAGTTGCCAATGTAATGAATATACCAGAAGGCTTGGAAAAGGCTATAGAAGCTGCTATTCCCGGAAACCTTCAGGATATAGTCACAGACAGTAGTATTACCGCAAAAAAATGTATAGAACTACTTAAAATGAAAAAAGCAGGAAGAGCGTCTTTTCTAGCACTGGATACTATAAAAGTATATGAACAGAAAAAAGAGTTTGTGAAAAAAGAGGGAGTTTTAGGAATAGGTTCACAGCTTATAACAGCAGAGCCACAGTATAAAAAGATTGTAGATTTTCTTTTGGGAAACCTTCTTATAGTAGATTCGGTGGATAGAGGACTAGAAATTTTGAAAAAAAATCAGCATTCAGGAAATGTGGTCACCGTTTCGGGAGAACTTCTTTCTGCAAGGGGAAGAATAACAGGAGGAGAAAATCAGAACTCTCCACTTTCTCAGATGTTGGAAAGAAAAAGGGAAAAGCAGAACCTTATTTCTCTTCTTGAAAATCTTAGAGAGAAGCAGAAGGAGATAAATCTTCAGCAGGAGAAAAGTAAAAAATATCTTGAAAAACTAGAAGGAGAAATTTTTCATATTGATGCCTTAGAAGAGGAGAATAGAAAAAATCTCAAAGGACTAAAAGATGAACTAGAAGATTATCAACTGAAACTGGAAAAAAATCAAAGAGAACTTCAGATATTAGAAAGTGATTATCATGAGGAGAGTAGTTATATAGAGGAATTCCAAAAAAGAATTACCCAATCTAGAGATAGCAAAGAGAATACAGATCAGATAATCTCTAAAATGAAAGATGAGGTGGGAAATCAGGAAAAGGAAAATATTGACACTCAAGAGAAAATCAGAGTAAAAAAAGAGGAGTATTCTGACATAAGAATTCTTTACCTCAATAATGAAAACAGAATAGAACAGTTAAAAGATGAAGTGGAAAAAATAGTAAAAGAAAAACTTGAATTCATTAGAGAGCTTACACAAGAAGAAGATAAAAGAACTCAGATAATTCTAAATATAAAAAAATGTAATGAGAAAATTGTGGATATAGAGATAGAAATTAAAAATTTCACAGAAATCTATGAGAGAGAAAATAGTGAGATTAATGGAATGAAGCTCCGGATAAATGAGCTTTCACAGTGGGAGAGAAAACTTATAGAAGAGAGAAAAGAGCTAGAAAGTAATTATCTTAAAAATAAGGATAAACATAGTAAAGAGATTGAAATGACAGAGAGACTTAAAAATGAATTGGAGACAATAACACAAGAACTAGAACTTCTGGTGAATACAGAGAGTTTAGAAATTCTAAAAGAGGAATATGAAAAAATAAAGTCAACTTTCAAAAATTTAGAATTTAAACTTAAGAATTTTGAAACAGTAAATCTTCTGGCAATAGATGAGTTTGAACTGTTGAATAAAAAATATCTAGATCTTACATCTCAGTATAAAGATATGAATGAAAGTAGAAAAAAACTTTTATCTATGCTAGATGAAATAAGCGGTGAGATAGAGAGGAAATTCAGAGAGGCCTATGGAGAAATTAGTACCAATTTCAATAATATGTGCAGAGATGTACTGCAAAATTCGGAAGGAAAACTTCTCCTTACAGAAGGAGAAACCATTGAGGATTCAGGAATTGATATTGTGGTCAGATTTAAAAATAAAAAACAGCAGTCTCTTTCTCTTTTTTCAGGAGGAGAAAAATCCATGGTTGCGATAGCTTTCATAATGGCCATATTTATGTACAAACCTAGTCCATTTACTTTTCTGGATGAAATAGAGGCAGCACTGGATGATAAAAATACTAGAAAACTTATAAATAAGCTGAAGGAGTTTACAGACCGTTCTCAGTTTATTTTGATAACACATAATAAAGAGACTATGAAGGAATCAGATACAATATTCGGAGTGACCATGAATAAGGAAATAGGAATTTCAAAAATAGTGCCTGTAAAGTTTTGAAATTTTCCAAAAATAAGATATAATATAATATAAAACTCTCAAGGAGAAAAAATGGAGATTTTAGCATTTATATATTACGTGGTTACACGAATAAGAAATATACTTTATGATAGAAAAATTTTAAAAATAAGAGAAATTCCAAATTTGGAAATTTTCTGCGTGGGAAATATAACTGTAGGGGGGACTGGAAAAACTCCCGCAGTTCAATTTTTTGTAAAAAAACTAGAAAAAATGGGAAAAAAAGTTGCTGTTGTATCTAGAGGGTACAAGGGGAAACGAAAAAATGATCCTCTTCTTGTAAGTGATGGGATAAAAATTTTTGCCTCGCCTAAAGAGAGTGGAGATGAACCTTATATCCATGCTTTGAATTTGAAATCTCCCATAATAGTGAGCAAAGATAGATATGCGGGCTGTAAATTTGCTAAAAAACATTTTAATGTGGATGCTGTGGTCCTAGATGACGGTTTTCAACATAGAAAGCTAAAAAGGGATAGAGATATTGTCCTGATAGATGCGACCAATCCTTTCGGTTGGGGAGCTCTTCTTCCTAAAGGAACGCTTCGGGAAGATTTTAAAAAAGCTGCCTCAAGAGCTGGAGAATTTATTATAACTAAAGCTGATCTTGTAAGTGAAAGAGAAGTAGAAAAGATAAAAAGATATCTGAAGCAGCAGGAAAAAAAGCCGGTATCTGTAGCCAAACATGGAGTGACCTCTCTTTGTGATGCCAAAGGAAATGCAAAGCCTCTTTTTTGGGTTGCAGGAAAAAGAGTTTTACTGTTTTCTGGACTTGCTAATCCTCTAAATTTTGAAAAAACCGTAATTTCTCTTAATCCGCAATATATCGAAAGAGTAGACTTTATGGATCACCATGATTTTAAGGAAAAAGATTTAGAAATGGTAAGAAAAAAGGCTGAACAGATAAGAGCAGATTTTATAATAACCACAGAGAAGGATTTTGTTAAATTTCCTAAAGATTTAAAAATTCCTAATCTCTACGTGTTGAAAATAGAGTTTACTATGTTGGAAGATAACACTCTGCAGAATTACAAAAAAGAGTTATAGATAGGAGGCATAAATTGAAAATAGAGAGAGAAAGTATTGTTGAATATATTAAAGAATATGGAGGACCAGAGGAAGCTTTAAGGGGTTTTTCAGAGGTTCTAGATAAGAGATCTTATTTCAAGGTGAAGAATTTTGAAATTTTTAGAAAGAAGATGAATATGGCACTCCCTGCAGTAGCATATCTTAAAGACTCTGATCTGGTAGCTCAAGCTATAGAAGAGAGTGTAGATTTCAGGGAACGTCAAATAATAGAAAAGATAGATAGGCTTAGCAATATGGAGCTGAAAAAAGTAAAGGAAACATATTCGAAATTACTTTATAAAAATAGCTTTGAATATATACTGAGATATGGAAAAGAGCTCCTTTTGAGAAGTCCTAAGGATTTTTTTCATGTAACATATGAATTTGTTTTAAGTGATAATCCTAAATTACTGAAACCTCTTATGCTGTTATCATTCGAAAAAATTGGGAGATATGAGGATGAATTTTTAATATTGCTTCTTTCATATCTGACTAAAAGTCGTAGTGATTTTTCATATATAGATAAAATAGTATGGGCCAAAGAAAATTCTCCAAGAGAAGAGGTATTAAGCTATATAGATAAAACAGAAGAAAATATAGAATCATTCCAGGGATTAGCTTTTGTGTCATATATGAAAGCTGTTGAAAAATTCATATCAAAAGATAAAGAAATGGATGGCAGACTCGATAAATTAATAGGGATGCATATGGAAGAGCTAAAAAACTCTACTGATCTTATCTCGTTGACTCCATTAGAAAGAGAGATTTTAGCAGTTCTTTTAAAAAAATAAGCCATTAAATACAGGGAGATTGCAATATGGAGATTACGGAAAAAAATATTAAAAATGTGGGGGAAAATTACTCCAACAAGAACTTAATAGTTTATACAGAGGCAAATTTTAGCAAAGAAGAATTGCTTACACAGATGGTTCATCATATAAAAGAAAATAGTGATGCTATTGGAGAAGAAAATGATTTTCTAAAAAATATTCTGGAAAGAGAAAAAATAGGAACTACAGCAGTGGGAACAGGAATTGCAATCCCTCACGCAAGATTTTCTGGAGCAAAAAAAATAGTAATATCTATATTTCTTTTGGCAAAACCATTAGATTTTCAGGCACCGGATGGGGAACCTGTAAAATTGGTTATAATGGTAGGAGCACCACAAGAACACGGTAAAGAGTATCTGACACTTGTATCTACTATAGTAAGAGCATTCAGAAATAAAGAGTATCGTGAATCTGTTTTTTCTGCTAAAAGTTCTGAAGAACTTTTGAGAAAGTTGGAGGAATTTAAGTAATGAAAATCGCCATATTTGGAGGTTCTTTTAATCCGATACATCTAGGACATACCAAAATAGTGCAATATCTATGTGAAAATTTTAATTTTGATAAAATTCTTGTAATTCCCGCTGGAATACCTTCACATAAGGAGAGTTATTGCGTTTCTGGAATAGACAGATATAATATGTGTAGTCTTGCTTTTGCCTCGTTTCCCAAAGTAGAAGTAAGCAGAATAGAAATAGACTCTAAAAAAATTTGTTATACAATAGATACACTTATGAAATTAAAAAACATTTATAAAGATGCTACCTTTTATGAGATTATAGGGGAAGATTCTGCAAATTCGTTTCACACTTGGAAAGATTTTGAAAAAGTACTGAAAGAGAGTCGGATAATTGTTTTTAGAAGAGAGGGACAGGAAAACTACCCTTTTTCTCAAATATACAGAGAATTTATGATTTTAAAGACTCCCTATTTTCAGTATTCGTCCACAGAAATAAGGAGTTATTTAAAAAAAAATCTAAAAAAAGAAAGTTTAAAAAAACTAAGTGAAATGTTACCAAAAGAAGTCCTGAATTATATTTTAGAGAGGAATCTTTATAATTTTACTGAAGGAGAACAGAGATGAAGTTTAAAATGATTGTAACAGATCTAGATGATACACTTCTCAATTCAGAGGGGAAAATATCAAAAAGAGATAAAGAAGCCATAATGAAAGCTCAGGAAAAGGGAGTGAAATTTATATTGGCTTCTGGACGTCCTACTTTTGCAATGAAACATCTTGCAGATGAATTGGAATTACATAGATATGGAAGCTATATACTTTCTTATAATGGGGCTATAATTACGAGATGGGATGACAAAAGTGAAATTTTGAATGAATCGCTCACTAAAGATGATCTTCATAAGCTTTATGATTTTAGTCATAAGCATAAAGTTCATATTATAACTTACTTAGATGACGAAATAATTTCTGAAAGTGAAAGTAAATACATAGATGTAGAGAGAGAATTGACAGGAATGACCCATAGAGTTGTCCCTTCTTTCAAAAATACTGTAGATTGCAAGGGTGTGAAATGTATAATGCTCGAGGATCCAGAATATTTGAAAGAAGTGGAAAAAAAGCTTAAAGAGGAACTGGGATATGATTATACAATAGCGATATCAAAACCTTTCTTTTTAGAAGTGACTAAAAAAGATATGGATAAGGGTAATAGTTTAAAAAAATTAATTCAGAATTTGGGAATTGACGCAGAAGAGGTTATAGCGGTGGGAGATTCATATAATGATATATCTATGCTGAAAATAGCGGGGAAATCAGTTGCAGTTAAAAATGCTAAACCTGAAATCATAGAAATGGTGGATTATATAACTAATTCTAATAACAATCATGGGATAGCAGAGGTAATAGAAAAATTTATATTGAATGGAGATGGTAATGAGTAATAAAAAAATTTCAACTTTAGCTCTGGTTATGATAATTTTCATAGGAGTTTTTGGATTTGGTAACATAGCTAATAACTATAAAGCTATAGGTCTTAAATCAGTAACAGTTTTCATGTTAGGAGCAGTTCTTTTTTTTCTCCCAATGAGTCTTATAATGGCTGAATTTGGAGCTTATGCCAAAGATAGAACTGCTGGAATATATGCATGGATAGATATTGGACTAGGAAGTAAGATAGCTTATATAGCTATATGGTCATATTTTATAGCCAATATATTCTATCTACCTACTCTTGCTACAAGAGTACCTACATATCTGTCATTTGTATTACAAGGAGACTCAAATATTGAAAATATAACGATGGCAATTTTGGCTACAATGACTATGATTTTTGCAGTTTTTATAGGAATAAAATTTGAGAGTGGATTCAATAAAATTTCTTCTGTTATTGGGTATCTTTCTCTATTTGTTGCAGGAATATTTTTAGTTGGAGGAGCTTATGTATTTCTAACAGGGAATAGCAGTACTGTAATAGAGAGTGGGGAGTTTGCTTTTAAACTTTCAGAAAAATCGGGTTTGTCTAGTTTTTTAAGCAGTTTTGCGTGGATTATATTTGCCTATGGAGGCTCTGAAATATGTGGAACATATGTAGATAAAATTGAAAATCCAGAAAGAAAATTTGTAAGAGGAATACTGTTATCCTCATTACTGATAGGGACTTTATATATTTTAGGAATTATCTCTATTTCAGCATTTGGAACAGCAGAAGAGTTCTCTAAAGTATCTCTTGTAAATGCGGTAATAAGTGGATATGGTTTTATGGGAAGTAAGCTAGGCTTAGGAATCTGGTTTGTAAGATTTATAGGAGCATCTTATACCCTTATCACATTAGTGGCTCTTGTTCTTTGGTCTGTGGCTCTTTCAAAAGTTGTTTTCAGCGAAGTGCCAGAAGGGACATTCCCCAACTGGTTAACTGCGAAAAACAGATCGGGAGTTCTTAGAAATGCCTTGGTGTTTCAAACTGTGTTGGCTTTAATATTCATAGCTATAACAACTCTAGGTGGAGATGCAGCAGAAGAGTTTTATTATAAAGTTTACGATATGTCCACAATGGCATTCTTAGTTCCATATATTTTTCTAAGTATAGCCTATATTAATTTTAGAATGAAGGGACACAAATCACCTTTTCAAGCAGTCAAAAACAATTATTTAGCTTATGCTTTAGGTGGGTTGGTTACTGTAATGGTTGCAGGGGCTTTTCTTTTTGCAGGAATAGACATTTCTAAGCCGTTAGGCGAGCAGATGAGTACAATAAAACTTTATTATGGGGGATTGTTTCTATTTTTAATTCTTGGAATGATCTTAAAGGTTATCAATAATAGATATTCCAAATAATTTGATTTCAACAAAAAAACTATATATAAATGGGAGGAATTATGAAAAAAATATTAGTATTAACAGCTCTTTTATCGGCGGTAACTTTTGGAAAGGTTCTCGAAGGAACATCTGAGAGTTATGGGGGAACTATGAAAGTTTCAGTTACGATGGATGGAGACAAAATAGCAAAAGTTGAAGTTACTGAAAATAGTGATACGAGAGCATATTTCAGAAAAGCTTCAGCACTTCTTACGGCACTTGAAGGGAAAACATCAACTGAGGGAGTAGACGTGGTAGCAGGAGCTACTTATTCTTCTGAAGGGATATTAGATGCAGTAAAGGATGCTCTAGGGAAAAAATAATAAAAGCTGTGGCGATTTGCCACAGCTTTTTTCTTTATAGATTTTTATTTTTTTAAATTATCCTGCATAGAACATAGATGCTCCGATTCCAATAGGTAATCCCAAGAAGTACCATCCAAGAAGAAGAACGACCCATCCCAACATGAAGAACATTGAATATGGCAACATTGTAGAGATTAGAGTTCCCATTCCAGCTTTTTTATCATATTTTTGAGCAAAAGCTACAATGACAGCAAAGTAAGACATCAATGGAGAGATTATGTTTGTAGTCGAATCTCCTATTCTGTATGCAGCTTGAGTGAACTCTGGAGAGAATCCTAATTGCATCAACATAGGAATAAATACCGGTGCCATGATAGCCCATTTAGCAGAAGCAGATCCCATGAATAAATTAATAAATCCAGTAAGTACTATGAAGGCTAAGATTAGCGGGAATCCTGTAAATCCGATAGCTTTAAGAGTTTCTGCTCCTTTAACTGCAAGGATAGTTCCAAGATTAGTATACCCGAAGTATGCTATGAACTGAGAAGCTGCAAAAGCAAGAGCAAGATATCCACCCATAGTAGACATAGCTTTTCCCATCATATTACAGATATCTTTTTCATTGGCGATAGTTTTAGCTCCATAACCGTAAGCTATACCAGGGATTAAAAAGAAGAACATAAGTGTCGGAACAAGCCCTTTAGATGTCCAAGCATTTAAAGTTCCATTTTCCTTCAATATGGCATTGGTAGGAAGAGTCATAAACAACATTATAGCGATAAAAGTCAGTACAGCGATACCAGACATTTTAAGACCTTTTTTCTCGTTATCATTTAGTTCGTTAAAGTCGACAGCGGAATCTCCAGTATATTTACCAAGTCTAGGTTCTACAATTTTTTCCGTAACATAGGTTCCGAGAACAGTTATTAAAAGTGTAGAAACAGCCATGAAGAAATAGTTTGCAGTAGGAAGAACCTGATAAGCTGGGTCGAGAAGTCTTGCAGCTTCAGTAGAAATTCCCCCAAGAAGTGGATCAAGTGTTCCAACTAAAAGGTTAGCAGAGAATCCTCCAGAAACACCTGCGAATGTTGCAGCAAGTCCTGCTAATGGATGTCTTCCAAAAGATAAGAAAATAACAGCTCCAAGAGGAACTAGAACAACATATCCTGCATCTGAGGCAATGTTAGACATGATACCGGCAAAAACCACCATGGCAGTAATAGCTTTTCTAGGTGTAGCAAGCACAACTTTTCTAATAACGGCAGACATAAGTCCCGTTCCTTCACAAACTCCAACTCCAAGAAGAGCAACAAGTACAGTTCCTAACGGAGCAAATCCTGTAAAGTTTCCAACCATGCTGTTAAAAATATATCTGATACCCTCTGCATTCATAAGCGACTTAGCAGCAACCGTTACTTCTTCTCCTCTTCTCATATAAGTTACAGAAGCACCTGATTGAGCAACTAGTCCTGAAACCAGTATAATTATTACACCGAAAATAGCGAATAAAGACACTGGATGCGGTAGTGCATTTCCTCCAACTTCAATGAAGTTAAGGAACTTGTTAAAAAATCCTGATTTTTTTTGTTCCATTTTTCCCCCTTAAATAATTGAATCATATTGTTATGAAAAATCACTTTCTAAATTAGGAAAGCACCTAATTATAACACTAAAAAAAAATAAAAGTCAACACCAATATTCAAATTTTAGTTAATTAATAAAACAAATAATGCAAAAAAAAAACTAAATTCAACAAAAAAAAGTAAATATTTAGAGAATTAATTCACGGGTTGAATAATACTCTTGAAAATAATATTAAAAAAATACTATTTTTAACCTTATTTGAAGAAAATATTTTGGATAATATTTGAAAATAAATTTTTTCTAAGTTATAATCTAAACTAGAGACGTAGAGTGAAGTTGAGGTGATTTTTAAGTGATAAAAGAACTTTCTGGAAAATCTGCATCTGAAGGGATTGTTATTGCAGAAATATACATATATTCAAAGCAGGAGAATGAAATTGAAAAAAGGGAAATTCTCTCAGTTTCTATTGAATCTGAAAAGGAAAGACTGAGGGAAGCAATAAAAAAATCACAGCATGATTTGAGAGAACTGCAAAAAAATCTTAACGGAAAAATAAGCAAAAATGAGTTAGAAATTTTGGTTTCTCACATACTTATGCTAGATGATCCTGAATTTAAAAAAAATCTTTTTAAATTTATAGAAAGTAATTTAGTAAATGTAGAATGGGCTGTAAAAGAAATTGGAGATAGATATTTTCATATGTTTGATAAAATTAAGGATCCGATATATAATCAGAAAAAAATGGATATAAGGGATATATGTGGAAGAATAATATCAAATTTAACAGAGAAAAAAAATATGAAAAATGAAATTGAAGGAAAAATACTTGTAGCAAAAGAAATTTTCCCTTCTGAACTTTTAAAGCTTGTAGCTGAAAATCAAGATATAAAAGGTATAATATTAGAATATGGTGGAGAAACTTCACATGTGGCTATTTTAGCAAAATCGCTAGAAATTCCAACACTTTTGGGAGTAGAAGGGATTGAGGAATTAGAAAGAGGCGAGGAAATTATTCTTGATTCAAGAAAAGGGTGGGAAAAATTATATATACACCCTGACGAAAAAATAAAAGCTATATATTTGACTTATCTAGAAAATTTAGAAAAGAGCCGGGAAGAATATGAAAAAGTTGTAAAATTACCTACTGTAACTTTAGATGGAAAAAAAATAAGTTTAAAAATAAACATTTCTGGGGTTCTAGATTTGTATGAAATCGAGAGAAAAAATCCGGATGGGGTAGGCCTTTTTAGAACGGAATTGATGTATATGGAATCTGCTAAATTTCCTTCAGAGGAGGAACAATTTCAAGAATATTTAGAAGTAGTTTCCAAGTTTGATGCAGATAAAGAGATCATAATAAGGACTTTAGATATA
The DNA here is from genome assembly GCA_051646055.1 of Fusobacteriaceae bacterium. Taxonomy (GTDB): domain Bacteria; phylum Fusobacteriota; class Fusobacteriia; order Fusobacteriales; family Fusobacteriaceae; genus JAGNZR01. The sequence continues at coordinate 40,755 of JBOFCM010000169.1, read as the reverse complement.
GGGGCAGATAAAAAGCTTCCATACTATGAAATGGAAAAAGAAGATAACCCCTTTTTAGGAGTTCGAGGTATAAGGCATAGTTTGAAAAATAAAGGAATTTTAAAAGAACAGCTAAGAGCTATTCTGAGGGTTGCTGACGGAAGGCAAGTTAAAATAATGTACCCCATGATAACAAATTTGAAAGAAGTTTTAGAAGTTAAAAATATTGTTGAAGAGTGTAAAGAGGAATTAAAAAAAGAAGGAAAATCTTTCAAAAGCAATATAGAACAAGGAATAATGGTGGAAGTTCCTTCAGCTGTTATAATGGCAGATCAGCTTGCAAAACATGTGGATTTTTTCAGTATAGGAACTAATGATCTTACACAGTATATTTTGGCAACAGATAGGCTTTCTGAGTCTCTTATAGAGCTTTACGATTCTTATGAACCTGGAGTTCTAAGGGCCATAAATAGTGTTGCAGAAGCTGGTAAAAAATTTAATAAGAAAGTATCTGTGTGTGGAGAAATGGCAGGAGAAGAATTAGCTATCTTGGCATTCCTTAGTATGGGAATATATGATTTGAGTATGGTTAAATCTTCTGTGCTAAGGGCAAGAAAAGTCATCAGAGAGTTAGACCTATCGAAAATAGAATCTCTAAAAGAAAAAATATTGAGTGCAGATAGCGGAAAAGAAGTAAGGGAAATTCTGCAAAGTTTTATCCATATATAGGAAAGCTTTGCTAGAAAAATATATTTTAGAATGGAGTGGATTAAATTGAAAAGAATAGAGGTTGTGATAAAAAATAAAGCGGGACTCCATGCAAGACCGTCATCACTTTTTGTGCAGACTGCATCAGAGTTCGATTCAGATATAAATGTTATTTGTGATGATGAAGAAGTCAATGGAAAGAGTATAATGGGTCTTATGCTTCTTGCTGCAGAGCAGGGAAGAAAACTTGTTTTGGAAGCAGACGGAGAAGATGCTGACCAACTCCTAGAAGCTTTGAAAAATCTTGTAGAAGTAAAAAAATTCAATGAGGAATAGAGGTACAATGGAGATAATAAGAGCAAATAAAATGGGTTTTTGCTTCGGAGTAAAAGGAGCTATAGAAAGCTGCTATAAATATGTGGAAGAGATAAAAAAAGGGAAAAAGGTTTATATTCTTGGAATGCTTGTTCATAATGAGCATGTGGTTTCTCAGTTGGAAAATTTAGGATTGGAAACTGTAAGAGAAGAAGATTTTATGGGTGATAAAGTCAGATTTAAACCCGGAGATATAGTTATTGTAAGGGCACATGGGACGAAAGAAGAAATTTATAAAAAACTTGAGCAACAGGGTGTGAAAATAGAGGACTCTGCATGTGTTTTTGTTAAAAATATCAGAGAAAAAATTTTAGAACTCGAGAAACAGGGAGATGAGATAATTTTCATAGGAGATAGAGAGCATCCTGAAGTTCAGGGAATAATATCCTATGGATTAAATATAAACATTTTTAAAGATTTAGATGAATTAAAAAAATATTCGATAGATGCAAAAAAAAAGTATTCTCTTCTCACTCAGACAACTTTAAATAAAGAAAAAATGGAAGAGATAAAAAAATACTTGGAAAATAGTCATATGAATGTTAAGATATTTAATAAGATTTGCGGAGCCACACAAGAGAGACAGGAAGCTGTTAAAAAAATTGCAGCTGAAACAGACCTTGTTTTAATAGTGGGCGGAAGAAAAAGTTCCAACACTCAAAAACTTTTTGAGATATCGCATAAAATAAATCCTAATACAAAACTGGTAACTGATGAGACGGAAGTAGATTTGAATTGGTTTTCAGGATGTGAAAAAGTTGGAATAACCGCAGGAGCATCAACACCAGAGGATATAATACAAAAAATAGAAAATAAATTAAGGAGGAACTTCAATGCCTAACAGAGAGTACAATGAATTTGAAGCATTATTAAATGAATACCTACCACCAGAGGAAAAGGGGAGAGTAAAAGTAACAGCAAAAATATCACAGCTAGATAGAAACTTCGCTATTTTAGAAGCGATAGGGCAGCCAAAAGATATAAGAGTAAGAGCAGAAGAGCTATCTGATTATAATCAGGGAGAGGAAGTAGAGGTGCTTATTACTGGAGAAACCGAAGATGGGGAATTTTTAATCGGTTCAAGAAGAAGAATAGATATGGAAGAGGGAATGAAAGAGATTGAGGAAGCTTTCGAAAATAGAGTTATTCTTCAGTGTAAAATCACAAGAAAAATTAATGGTGGATACATCATTGAGTATAAAAAGCAACAAGGATTCCTACCTAATTCACTTTCAGAGATACCTATGAGAAATTCGGACAATGTAATAGGACAAAGCATAGAAGTTATCGTAAAAGATATCAAAGCGGATAAAAAAGGAAAAAGAATTACATTCTCTAAAAAAGATATAAGCATGGCAAAAGAGGCGGAGCAGTTTGAAACAATAAAAGCCGGGGATGTTCTGGAGTCAGAGATAACAGATGTTCTAGAATTTGGACTTAATGTTAAGATTGGAGTTATAAGAGGATTTATACATATTTCTGAAATTTCTTGGAAAAAAATTGATAACTTGAAAGATCTTTATAAAGCTGGAGAAAAACTGACGGTTAAAGTTATTTCTGCAGATAAAGAAAAGCATACTCTAAAGCTTTCAATAAAAGCACTTAAAAGAAATCCTTGGGAAGTTGCAGCTGAAAACTTCCAAATAGGAACAGAAATTGAAGGAAAAGTAACTAGAATACAGCCTTATGGAGCTTTTGTGGAAATTTGTGACGGAGTTGAAGGACTTGTACACGTTTCAGACTTGACATGGAATAAAAAGAAAATAAATGTTTCTGATTTTATAAAAGTTGGAGATGTAGTAAAAGTTAAAATAATGGAATTTGATGCATCTTCAAGAAAATTGAAACTTGGTGTAAAACAATTATGCAAAAATCCTTGGGATAATGCTGAGACAAAGTTTGGAAAAGGTAAAAGATTAAATGGAAAAGTTTTAGATGTAAAACCTTTTGGAATATTTGTAGAAGTAGAATCTGGAGTAGATGCATTTATACATCAGTCAGATCTTGCATGGCAGGGAGAAGACACTCCAAAAATAAAAGCTGGAGATCATGTTGAGTTTGAAGTGACTGAGCTTAATTTAGAAGAGAACAGAATAAAAGGAAGCATAAAAGCTCTTGAAAAAAGCCCTTGGGATAGAGCTGTAGAGGAATTAAAAGTTGGAGATAGACTCGAGAGAGAGATTAAAAATATAATGGATTTCGGGATGTTTATAACTATTTTTAAAGGGGTAGACGGATTTATACCTGCTCAGTTTGCTTCGAAAGAATTTATAAAAAATCTTAAAGAGAGATTTAAAGTTGGGGATGTTGTAAACGCTGAAATAGTAGAGATTGATAGAGACAAGAAAAAAATAAAACTTTCTATAAAAAAAATCGAGATGGATGCAGCTAAAAAAGAGGAGAGAGATCTTATAGCTAAATATTCAGAATCAAGCTCAAAATAACCTAAAGTTCATAAAGGATATCCAAAGCAGAACAAACAATAAAAAAATAAGATTTTATGTGGATTCAAGAGGGAAGATAATTCCCTCTTTTTAATTGAAAAAAAACTATAAATATGTTAAAATGTTTACTGACTTAGTAAAAAATTAAAGAGTGATAGGAGTGACTGTTGATATGGGAATAAATTTAATAATAAAAGCTGTTTTGATTATTTTAATTGGTTCTTTAATTGGATGGATAACAAATTACTTTGCAATAAAAATGCTGTTTAGACCCTACAGAGAAATAAATCTTTTTTTCTTTAAGATTCAAGGTGTTATACCTAAAAGACGTCATGAGATAGGAATGAGAATAGCAGACACTATAAAAAATCAGGTAATCTCTATGGAGGATATATTGAGGTCTTTAGATAGAGATCAGTTAGGACATAAATTAGAAGAAATTGTGGACAATATTTTAAAGGGAAGAATAAAAGAAGAGATAATAAAAAAATTTCCTATGGCAGCTATGTTTTTAAGTGACAGCATCGTAGAAAAAATAGAAAGTGGAATTAAAGAGTTGGTTTTAAAAAATAGAGAAGAGATAATCAAAGGACTTTTCCAAGCACTGGAATCTAATGTTAATTTTGAAGAGATAATTGTAAAAAATATAGATGGATTTTCTCTTGAAGAGTTGGAAGAGATAACTTTCAAACTTGCTGAAAGCGAATTTAGACATATCGAGATTGTAGGAGCAGTATTGGGTGGTATAATAGGAGTTCTCCAATTAGGAATAAGCTTTATAATTGTTTAAAAAATTTAGGAGGAATATGGAGGAGAGAATTTTGGCTCCCTACGAAAAAAATGGAGAGTCAGAGATACAAAAAAATCTGAGACCTAAAAAAATGGAAGATTATATAGGACAAGAATCACTTAAAGAGAAGATGACAATTTATATAGAAGCAGCCAAAAAAAGAGGGGGTTCTATAGATCATACTCTTCTTTATGGACCTCCAGGTCTAGGGAAAACTAGTTTGGCTGGAGTGATAGCTAATGAGATGGGGTCCAGTATGAAGATAACTTCAGGCCCGATTATCGACAAAGCTGGAGATTTAGCAGCGATATTAACTTCTTTAGAAGAAAACGATATACTTTTCATAGATGAGATACATAGGCTGAATACTTCGGTAGAAGAGATACTTTATCCTGCCATGGAAGATGGGGAGTTAGATATTATAATTGGAAAAGGACCATCAGCCCGTTCGATAAGAATAGAGCTCCCACAATTTACTTTAATTGGGGCCACAACAAAAGCAGGTCTTTTAAGCTCTCCTTTAAGGGATAGATTCGGTGTCACTCATAGAATGAACTATTATACAGATAAAGAATTAGTAGAGATAATAATCAGAGGTGCTAGAATACTAGGAAACAAAATAGATTACGAGAGTGCTTATGAACTGGCAATAAGGAGCAGGGGAACTCCCAGAATAGCCAATAGATTTTTAAAGAGAGTGAGAGATTATTGTGATATAAAAGGGGATGGAACAATAACTAAAAAACTTGTTTTAGAAGCACTTAAAATTTTGGGAATAGATGAAAATGGTCTGGATGAAATAGACAGAGATATAATAAGGGCGATAATGGAAAATTATGGCGGAGGTCCAGTAGGAATAGAGACTCTGGCTTTAGTTCTAGGAGAGGATAGAAGAACTTTAGAGGAGGTCTATGAGCCTCATCTGGTGAAAACGGGATATTTGAAGCGAACCAACAGAGGAAGAGTAGCGACAGAAAAAGCCCGTGCTATTTTTGAAAAAGAGTTGAAAGAGGAAAGTTAAGAGGAGAAATTTTATGAAAATAAGTACGAGAGTCCGTTACGGGATAAAGGCTTTGACCTATATTGTAGAAGCGGGAAAAAAAGGAAAGCTTGTGAGAATAAAAGAGATATCTGAGGCTGAAAATATTTCTATTCAGTATTTGGAGCAAATTCTTTTCAAATTGAAAAATGAGAAAATAATAGAGGGGAAAAGAGGTCCTAGTGGAGGATATAAGATTATAAAAGAACCTTCAGAAATAACGCTTCATGATCTCTATAGAATCTTAGATGAGGATGAGAGGGTTATTGATTGCAACGAATCCCACGACAGCAAGCAAAGTTGTGGAGAGGACGGATGTAACAGTGGATGTATATGGGGTCAACTGGATGCAGCTATGACAAAAATTCTTGTGGGAACAACATTAGAGGATCTTGTTAAAAACAGACAGCTCATAGAGGAGTAAATAATGATAAGTGTTATTATAGAAAATGAAAATATAATTGAAGATGGAAAAATATTTATAAGGGACAAAGAGGAGTTAAATCACCTTAAGAATTCTTTCAGAGTAAAAGAGGGAGAAATTATAAGGGGAACCGACGGTGAATATGAATATATATTTAGGATTGTCGAGATATCCAAAAAAGAGATTCAGGGAGAAATTTTAGAAAAAAACAGTGACAGATATTCATCAGATGTGGAAATTACAGCGGCACTGGGAATGTTAAAAAATGATAAAATGAATCTCACTATACAGAAACTAACAGAAATAGGTGTAGGTAAAATTATTCCTTTTTTCAGTAAAAGATGTATAGTGAAACTGAATGAGAAGAAAGATAAATGGGATACAGTATCAAAAGAAGCTTTGAAACAGTGCCAAGGAGTAAAATTTGTAGAGATAGATCAACCGCAGAATCTCAAAGATATAAATTTTTCAGAGTATGATTTATTAGTTGTTCCTTATGAAGCTTCTAAAGATGAAAGTTTGAAAAATCTTCTTTCAAATTTAGTTATAAAACCTAAAAAAATAGTATTTGTGATAGGGCCTGAGGGAGGTTTTGATTCGGAAGAGATAGAGTTTTTGAAAAAATCAGGCGCTAAAATAGTGACACTAGGAAATAGAATTTTAAGAGCTGAAACTGCAGCTATAGTAGTTGGAGGTGTATTGATAAATGGAGTGTAAGAAAAAAGTAGCTTTCTATACTTTAGGATGTAAGGTTAATCAGTATGAAACTGAGAGTATAAAAAATCAATTGATGAAATTGGGATATGAAGATACTGATTTTGAAAATTCTGCAGATGTATATATAATTAATTCGTGCACTGTAACCAGTGTGGCCGATAAAAAAACTAGAAATATGATGCGTAGGGCAAAAAAAATAAACCCAGATGCTATAATAATTTTAACGGGATGTTATGCTCAGACAAATTCTAAAGAACTTTTAGAAATAGATGAGATAGATTATGTAGTGGGAAATACAGATAAGCAGGCAATAGTAAAACTTATTCAGGATTTTCAGGAGAAAAAAATAGACAAATTAGTCAGCAATAATATATTTGAAACTAAAATATATGAAGAATATGAATTTGCAACGCTAAGAGAGATGTCTAGAGCCTATGTGAAAATTCAGGATGGGTGTAACAGCTTCTGCTCTTACTGTAAAATTCCTTTTGCAAGAGGACGTAGTCGTTCAAGATTACCGGAACAAATTTTAAAAGAGATTGAAAAATTAACCCATGAGGGATTTAAAGAGATTATCCTGATAGGGATTAATATTGGAGCTTATGGAGAAGATTTTGAGGAAAAAACTAGTTTTGAAGAGTTAGTGGAAAAAGTAATTAAAATTGAGGGAGTAGAGCGTATCAGATTTGGTTCCGTATATCCAGATAAAATAAGTGACAGATTTATAGAGCTATTTAAAAGTCCAAAAGTTCTTCCCCATGTACACATATCTTTACAGTCAGGAGATGACACTATACTATCTCTTATGAAGAGGAAATATGGAACAGGCCTTATGAAAGAGAGATTAGAAAAGCTTCGTAATAGTGTAAAAAATTTAGAATTTACAGCAGATGTAATTGTGGGATTTCCAGGAGAGACAGATGAACTTTTTGAAAATACAGCTAAGTTTATAGAAAGTATAGGATTTTCTGACTTACATGTTTTTCAGTATTCAGATAGAGAAAATACAGCTGCGGAAAAAATGCCCGGGAAAATAGATGGAAAAATAAAAAAAGAGAGGGCAGTGCAACTAGAAAAACTTAGAGAAAAAATGTATAATGAGAGAGCAGCCATACAACTTGGAAGAGAATGCGATGTTCTTATAGAAGAAATCAAAGAAACATATTCTTTGGGACATAGCGATAATTATTTTAAAATAAAAATTGAGGGAACAGATTTTCAAATAGGGGAAGTTTACAAAATAAAAATTGGAGTAGTGAATGAGGGGTTGTTAGTAGGTGAGAAAAAGTAATAAGATATTACTGACAGTCATATCGGTTCTATCGATAGTGGTAATATTGGTAACGCTGTTTGTAAAAAATATAAATGCGAGAAATAAAGAGCTAGGGAACTATTCTAAATATGCCATAATTGGAAAAGAAAATATAGTGGTTGTATACGATGATAAGTTAGCATTAAAAATTCCTTTTGAAATTCAAATTGATAAAAATCACACATACGCTGATCTTGTTAAGCAGAAAAACTATGATAAGGTGGTAGATTCTCTAAATTTGATACTTCCCGAAAAGATAAGTGTTTATAGAAGAATAAAATTTGGAAATGTAGACTTAGATATTAAAAACTGGATAAATTTACCGGAGACTTCCATAGATGGAAAAAGATATATTCTTACATCCAATCTTAATGCGCTATTCAAAGAGTATCTTCAAATATATGACTCAAGAGATATAGAATTTTCCGAAGTGATAATTGATGTTTTAAATGCTAAAGGAAAATCAGGGTATGCAAGATCTACTGGAGAAAAATTAAAAAATAAGTTTGGATTAAGATATAATGCAGCTAATTATGAAAAATTAGTTGATGAAAGCTATCTTGTCATAAATGAAATTTCTAAAGATAAACTTGAGAAAATTGTAATGGAGTTGGATGAAAAATATTTTAAAGTAAAAAGAGATTCTAACATGCCGACTTTAGCTAACGTGATAGTTGTTTTAGGAAAAGAACAAAATATAAAAACAAACATAGAAATAATTGGAGAGAAATCAGATGTTTCTAAAATAGAGAAGCAGTTAAAAGGACTGGATTATAAAAACATAAAGATCAAAAATCACCAGGAAGCTCAAGATGAGTCAGTAATCCAGCATACTGAAGAAGATTATTTCATAGCTTATAAAATAGGGGAAAAATTGGGAATAAAAACATTTGAAAAAAACGATGAACTGAAAGATATAATAGTTATTAAGCTGAAGAATAAAAAATAAAGGATGTGTGTGGAGTGGTCAATGTAGTAGCTTTGATTCTGATTTTTATAGAGTCGACTCTTTCAGTAAAAATTTTATCCATGATTATTACACTTCCTTTTTTAACTATGCTATCGAGTAAAAACTATAAAATTGGAATATTTTTTCTTTTACTGGTTTCTCAAATACATTCTTTGCAGAGTGAAAGTTTTATCCGTTATTTTTTTATTTTTACCTCTTTGTATGTAATATCTTATTTTGTTTTAACACAGTTGTCCTATTCCAGAGAAAATATTCTGATTTTCACCTGCATTCAGTTGGCAATTTTGGCTCTTTTTTTTAGAGATTATTTGGAATTGAGCGAATATATTTTTAATGGAATTGGAATGGTTATTTTTAACTATATTTTTATAAAAAATTCTTGGAGAAAACACAGATAATGGCTTTTAAAATAAGAAATAGAAAAAGAGAAAAAAAAGAGAATGGGGAAGAAGAATTTTTAGAAGCAGCAATTGTTTTTAAAGGAGTTGTATTTTTAACTTTTATAATACTGATAATGCGATTGATATATCTTCAGGGATATCAACATGAAAAATATAAGGACATGTCTGATAAAAATAGATTGAAATTTAGAAGAGTTGAGCCAGAACGTGGAAAAATACTTGATAGAAATGGAAAATTGTTAGCTACAAATGGCTCAGGTTATAGACTTATATACTATAAGGAAAGAAAATATACTCCTGAAATACTCCAAGAGATAGAGGAATTAACAGGGTTTTCTAAGGAATATATCGAAAGAAGGATAAAATATGGAGAAATTTCACCATATACAAGGGAAAATATTTTAGTGGAAAATCTTGATGAAAATACAGCTCATAAAATTTTAGAAAAATTAAAAGATGATTCCCTTATAGATATCCAGATTTACTCCAAAAGAAGATATCTCTATGATAGCTTTGCTTCTCATGTTATAGGGTATGTAAAAAAAATATCTACAAGAGAATATGAAAGCTTAAAGGAGGAAGGATATACAGCTAGGGATAACATAGGCAAAGATGGCATAGAGAAAAAATATGATAAAATCCTAAAAGGAGAGCCTGGTTACGAAAAAATTGAAATAAACGCTTATAGCAGGCTGCAGAGAAAAATTGATAAACAAAAATCAAAATCTGGTTCTGATATCTATCTCACGATTGATTTTGAATTGCAAAATTATATAGAGAAAATTTTAGAAACAGAAGGGATGACAGGTTCTTTTATAGCTATCAATCCTAAAAATGGAGAGATAATAACTCTTGTAAGTTATCCAACATATTCTTTGAATACATTTTCTTCACAAATTCCCCAAGATGTTTGGGACGAAATACGAAATGATCCAAGAAAGCCTCTCAATAATAAAGCTATTGCGGGAGAATATCCCCCGGGATCGATCTTTAAACCTATTTCAGCTTTTTCATATCTGGACAAGGGGATTAATCCTAAACAAAAATATTATGATCCTGGATATTATTCCATCGGGGAATGGAAATGGAAAGCTTGGAAAGTTGGTGGACACGGATATGTGGATATGGAAAAATCTATAATAGAATCAGCTAATCCTTATTATTATAGATTTGCAGATCAGTTCGGCTATACAGGGATACATGATTTTGCAGTAAAGTTTGGTCTAGGAGAAGTAACTGGAATAGATATACCAGGAGAAAAAAAAGGTGTTATCCCGAATCCAGAATGGAAAAAAAAGGCATTTAAACAGCCGTGGTACAAGGGAGATACAATAAATATGGCCATAGGTCAGGGTTATGTTCTTGTAACTCCTTTACAAATGGCACAAGCTTATACGATCTTAGCTAATGGCGGATTTGCATATAAACCAAGACTTCTGAAAGAGATATATGAGGATGGAAAAAAAATAGAGGTTGAACCGGAAAAATCGATAGAGATTTCGATACCTGAATGGTACTATCAATTTATGAATGAAGCATTGAGAAAAACAGTAGCAGAAAACAATGGAACAACAACTATATTGAGGACAGCAGGAGTGAGTATAGGAGCCAAGAGTGGATCAGCCCAAAATGCTCATTCTAAAACAACGCATGCATGGGTTGCAGGATATTTCCCTTTGAAAGATCCCGAAATTGTTTTTGTTGCACTTCTAGAAGGTGCCGGAGGCGGTGGAAAAATAGCCGGAGGATTAGCTAAAAAATTTGTGGATAGATATTATGAACTAAAAAAATTAGAACAACTTAAAAATGAGGTGGGAGAGTGATATGGTAAAGAAAAATGTTTTAGATACAGAATTATCTGAAAATATAAAAAATATAAAAAAAGAACTTGAAAAATTAAAAGAGGAAAAAAACTCTACAGAGGAAAAGAAGCAGGAGCCATCTTCTCAAAATGAGAAACCTAAAAAATTTTTCAAAAAGAAAAAAATAGACGCTCCAGAAGCAGAAACTTCTGTACAGGCGACAGATTCTGGAGAAAAGAAACCTCCTAAGAAGAGAAGACCACCAGCTAGAAAGAAACCTAAAGTTTCAGAAGATACAATAGAATCTGAAAAATTAGAAATCTCGGAAGAAATTACTCCAAACAAAGTGAAAACAGAAGCCAAAGAGGAAAAAATGTATGTTATTCCTTTAGGAGGAACAGACGAAGTAGGAAAAAATATGACTGTGGTTCAGTATAGAGATGAGATAATCATAATGGACTGTGGAGTTATATTTCCAGATGAAAATCTTCCAGGGATTGATCTGGTTATACCTGATTTCACTTATTTAGAAAATAATAAAAACAAGATAAAAGGTCTTTTTATAACTCATGGTCACGAAGATCATATAGGGGCTATCCCTTATCTTTATCAGAAAATAGATAAAAGTGTGCCTATGTATGGTGGGAAACTGACCCTTGCTCTTGTAAAATCTAAGTTTGAAGGAAATAACCTGACAAGACATATGCCAAAAGGCAAAGAAGTAAGACAAAGACACAAGATAAAAATCGGAAAATATTTCACAGTCGAATTCATAAAAGTGACACATTCGATTGCAGATTCTTATGCAATAGCAGTGACAACTCCTGCTGGAACAATATTGAATACAGGAGACTTTAAGATAGATCTTACTCCTGTAGACGGTCAGGGAGTTGATTTTGCGAGGCTTTCACAGCTTGGAGAACAAGGGATAGATCTTCTGCTTTCAGATTCAACTAATTCGGAGATAGAAGGATTCACACCTTCAGAAAGATCTGTCGGAGAGGGAATCAAACATGAATTTAGAAAAGCTAAAGGAAGAATTATTATAGCGGCCTTTGCTTCTCACATTCATAGATTACAGCAGATAGTTGATATAGCTGCTGAAAATAAAAGAAAAATAGCAGTAGATGGAAGAAGTATGGTAAGAGTTTTTGAAATTGCTACTGACTTGGGATATTTAAAAGTACCTCAAAATCTGGTGATTCCTCTTTCTGAAGTAGATAAATTGGAAGATAAAAAAGTTGTTGTACTATGTACTGGAACACAAGGAGAACCTCTAGCAGCTCTTTCAAGAATTGCAAAAGGGATGCATAAGCATATAAAAGTTAGGCCAGGAGATACTGTAATAATATCTGCAACACCGATTCCAGGAAATGAGAGAGCGGTATCCAATAATATAAATAATTTCAGTAAGGAAGATGCTGAAGTAGTATTTAAGAAAATAGCTGGAATTCACGTTTCAGGACACGGAAGCCGTGAGGAACAAAAACTAATGCTGAGTCTTACAAAACCAAAACATTTTATGCCGATTCATGGTGAGTATAGAATGCTTAGAGCACATAAAGAGACTGCTATTGAAACAGGGATAAAACCTGAAAATGTTATAATAGCTCTAAATGGAAGCAAGGTTGAGATTGGAAAATCAGGAGTAAGAATCAATGGAAAAGTAAATACTGGAGTAACACTTGTAGATGGACTGGGTGTGGGAGATATAGGAACCTCAGTTATAAAAGACAGACAGCAGCTTTCTCAGGATGGAGTGGTTATAGTAGTCTTTACTTTAGACAAAGAGAGTGGTAAGGTACTGGCTGGACCTGAAATAACTACTAAAGGATTTATCTACAGCAGAGAATCAGAAGATCTTATACAGGAAGCTATAGGTAATATTAAAAATAGATTAAAAATTTATGAGGATACGAAAATAGGAGATTTGAATAATCTTAAAAACAGTATAAGAGATATAGCTTCTAAGCATTTTTATAGCAAAATTAAAAGAAATCCGGTTATATTACCGATAATAATGGAAGTTTAAAGGAGAGAAAAATGAAATTAACAAGTAAACAGAGAGCATATTTAAGAAAACAGGCCCACGATATGGATGCGGTAGTTAGAGTAGGAAAAGAGGGATATTCAGAAGCATTGGTGACAGGAATTTTAGAAGCCCTTACACCGAGAGAGTTAATGAAGGTTAAAATTCTTCAGAACTGTGATGAGGATAAAGTAGAGTTGGCTAACAAAATAGCCGATGGTTGCGAAGCTGAAATAGTTGGTTTAGTTGGAAGAACTGTTATTCTTTTCAAGGAAAATAAAGATAAGCCACTATTTTCTCTGGAGATAAAAAAAATAAGATAGTTGAAAATCAGGTATTTAGGGAGGATTTAATTGAGGGCTGGAATTTTATTTAATAATAGAATTTTAGATGTTGTTTTTATAGCTTGGTTTTTAGCACAAGGATATAAATTCACAAAAGAGTTGATAGTTAATAGAAAAGTAGAATTAAATAGAATATGGGGAACTGGCGGAATGCCCAGTTCCCATTCCTCTACGGTTACTTCTTTGGCTACATCGGTTGGGATAGTTAATGGATATGGTAGCACTTTTTTTGCGTTAGCTTTAACTTTTGCAGGAATAGTTATGTATGATGCAGCAGGGATAAGAAGGTCGGCAGGAAAACAGGCTGCGATTATAAATAGACTTATGGAAAAAATACATCAGTCTAATTTTATTACAGGAGTTCAAGAGGAAAAATTGAAGGAGTTATTAGGTCATACGCCTTTTGAAGTTTTGGTTGGAGCGATACTAGGAGTCGCAGTATCTTATATTTTTAAAGATTATCTATTAAGTTAGGAGCAGGTATGATTGATGAAAAAAAAATAAACTTTGAAAAATTAGAAGAGAGAGCTGAAAAAATCAGAGAATTACTTATAAAAACTGTAAGTAAAACCGGAGGACATTTAGCTCCAAATTTGGGAATCGTGGAATTGACTTTAGCTCTCCACGAAATTTTTGATTTTTCAAAAGATAAAATTTTATTTGATGTAGGGCATCAGTCATATGTATATAAAATTCTTACTGGAAGAGAAAAAAAATTTTCAACTTTGCGTCAGCGTGGTGGTTTAGCTCCTTTTACTGATCCCAATGAAAGTCCTTATGATCATTTCATTTCTGGGCATGCAGGGACAGCTCTATCGGCTGCCTGCGGGTTGGCAAAAGCCAATCCTAATTCTAAAATAGTGGTAGTCATAGGAGATGCTTCAATAGCAAATGGACACTCTCTTGAAGCCCTAAATAACATGAGTGAGGACTGCAAGAATATAATTGTTATTCTTAATGACAACGAGATGTCTATAGGAAAAAATGTGGGTGCTCTATCTAAATTTTTAGGAAAAGTAATGGTAAGTGATGGATATAAAAATCTAAAAAAAGATATAAGATATTTGATTAATAACGGAAATATAGGAAAAAAAATAACTGGAATACTTGAAAGAGCAGAGGAATCTGTAAAATATTTCCTCTCTCCTTTAAGTATATCAGAAATGATAGGATTTAAATTTTTAGGAACATTGGACGGACATAATCTCCCAGAATTAGTAAATTATCTAAATAAAGCCAGAATAGAAGAAGGACCTATTTTTTTACATGTGAAGACACAGAAGGGAAGAGGGTATTCTTTTGCAGAAGAAGATGCGGAAAAATTTCACGGGATTTCCCCTTTTGATCTAGAAACAGGAAAAATTGGAGGACAGTCAGGAGAATCATATTCCTCTATATTCGGGAAAAAAATAGTAGAAATGGGGAGTAAAGATTCTGAAATAATGGTTGTTTCAGCAGCTATGATAAAAGGTGTAGGTGCAGGAAAATTTTTTGAGAAATACCCAGATCGTTGTAAAGATGTAGGGATGGCAGAGGGACACGGAGTAACTTATTGTGCAGGGCTTGCCATGGCTGGAAAAAAACCATATTTTGCAATTTATTCTACATTTATTCAAAGAGGATTTAGTCAGCTGATACATGATATATCTCTTCAAAAAATTTCTGTAAAATTTATTGTGGATAGAGCAGGAATAGTAGGTGAAGACGGTAAAACTCATAATGGTCTTTACGATATTGCGATGTTTACCAAAATACCTAATTTTATGGTTTTTGCACCTACAACGGGTCAGGAACTTGAGGAAATCTTGGATATAACTAAAGATATCAAAGATAAAAGCATTATGATTCGTTATCCTAGAGAGTTTTCTTATAATTATGAATTTTCAGAAAAATTTAAAATAGGAAAATGGCGTGAAGTAAAAAAAGGGAAAGATGCACTCTTTATTGCTGCTGGATCGATGTTTAAAGAGATTATGGATATTGAGAAAGACTTGGAAGAGTTGGGAATAAGAGGTACGTTTTTGAGTGCAGCCTCGATAAAACCTTTAGATGATCAATACATAATTGGGGAATTTTTTAAATATGAAAATGTATTTATTTTTGAGGAAGCATATGAGAAGGGTTCTTTTGGTAGTGAGATTTTAGAATTTCTAAATAAAAATAATATTATGAAAAAAATTCACCTGATAGCTCTGGATAATAATGCGATTCCTCACGGAAGTAGAGATATTTTAATGAGGGAAAATGGTCTTAGAGGAGGGGAATTGATAGATAGGATAAAAAGGTGCATTGATGTACAATAGTAATCAAAAAGCTAAGGAATTCATTGAAAAATTAATGGAACATCCGATGGTAAAGGAATTAGATGGGATAGATGATCAAGGAGTCAAAGTTTCCGCCCATACCTATGATGTTTTAAGAACGTGTCAATACGAGATAGAAAAAAGTTTCAAAAATTTAGAAATGGCTTCTAAAAAATTAGATTTTTTTTCCATTATAATAGGAGTTATAATTCACGATTTGAGTAAGGGGAGTATCAGAAAAGAGGGAGATAAAACTTCACACTCTCAGATGATGGTGAAAAATCCAGAATATATAAGCAAAGAATCCGAAAAAATTTTAGAAGAGATTGAAGATAAAATTTGTGTGAAATTAAAAAAAGGCATTATAAAAAACATAATACATATAGTAGTTTCTCATCATGGAAAATGGGGAAAAATACAACCGGGAAGCCGAGAGGCTCATCTTGTACACAAAGCAGATGAATATTCTGCGAAATATCACAGAATAATCCCAATAGGAGCAGACAAAATTTTGAAACTTATGTCTGAAGGAGTTCCCTTAGAAGAAGCACATATGATTTTGGAATGTACTCCAGGAATTGTTAAGGATAGAATAAAACGTTCCAAAGATGCCTTGGGAATAAAAAATTTAAAGCAGTTGCAAAGTTATTATAAAAAAAATAAAAAAATACCTCTTGGAGATGAGTTTTTCGAGACTCGAGTAAAAGAGACAGCTAAACTGGTTAAATTAGTTGAAAAAAAAGGGGTTAAAAAATTAATTTCAGAGAGTCCTCTTCTTCAATATTTGGAGGATAATAGAATTTTTGAAGAGATTCAATTTTAAAGATTAAGTGTTAAGGAGATTTTATGAAGGAAAGATTGGATATTTTACTTGTAGAAAAAGGTTTTTTTGAAACTAGAGAGAAAGCAAAAAGAGCTATTATGGCCGGGAATGTCATAGTAAATGAAAAAAAAATAGATAAAAGTGGAACCTTCATAAAACTTGATATGGAACCTAATATTCGTATAAAGGGAGATATATGCCCATATGTGAGTAGAGGGGGTTATAAATTAGAAAAAGCCATAAAAGTTTTTCAAATGGATTTGAAAGACAAATTTGTTTTAGATATAGGAGCATCTACAGGAGGATTTACAGATTGTGCTCTCCAAAATGGGGCAAAATTTGTCTATGCAGTAGATGTTGGAACCAATCAATTAGATTACAAGTTGAGAAATAATCCTCAGGTAAAATCCATGGAAAATACTCATATCAAAGATCTCGTTATAGATGATTTAGATGGCAAAAAAATGGATGTTATGGTTATGGATGTATCCTTTATTTCGATAACTAAGGTTATTCCTCATCTGATAAAATTTTTTCATGAAAACACTGAACTGATGGCACTAATAAAACCTCAGTTTGAAGTAGGAAAAGAAAATATAGATAAAGGTGGGATAGTTAAAGATAAAAAAAATCACCTATTAGCTATTGAAAATATTATAGAGTGTTGCAGAGAAAACGGGTTAACTCTCAAAAAAATAGATTTCTCACCTATAAAAGGTGGGAAAGGGAATGTGGAATATATATCTATAATAGGGCTTAAAAACTGTGGAGAAAAATTTTCAAAAGAAGAACTTATGAAAATAATAGAAGACGGTGAAAATTTAGGGGGACAGATATAAAAGATGGGAAAAGTTAAAGTTAAGTTAAAAGCAGCTATAGTAAGTTTATTTATTGCCGTGGGAGCAATAGCATATTCCAATGATGCAGTGAGCAACAGAGGTTTTCTTTCCAATATAAGAGAACTCAAAGAGATTTCAGACATAATGGATCTTGTGACGGATAATCATGTGGGGGAAAAAGAAATCGATAAAAAAGCTTTACTACATGGGGCTTTAAAAGGAATTGTAGATGCTTTAGAAGACCCTCACTCTAACTATTTTACTAAAGATAATATGAATGATTTTAAAGAGGATATAAAAGGGAAATATCCTGGAGTAGGAATGATAATTCAGAAAAAAAAGGATGAGCCTCTTGTTGTGGTATCTCCTATAGAGGATACTCCTGCATATAAAGCAGGTATAAAGCCTAAGGATAAAATTTTATCAATAGATGATGAGTCTACGTTGCCACTTACTTCAGACCAAAGTGCAAAAAAACTCAAGGGAGAAGCAGGAACAAAGGTAAAGTTGAAAATTTATAGAGAGAGTTTAAAGGATACCACTGAAATAGAATTGACTAGAGAGATTATAAAGTTGAAATATGTCAAAAGTGATATGTTATTAAATGATATAGGATATTTGAGACTTACTCAATTTGGAGAAAATGTATATCCTGACCTCGCTAAAGAGCTGGCTTCACTACAGAAAAAAGGAATGAAAGGTCTAGTATTAGATTTAAGAAGTAATCCAGGTGGAGCTTTGGACCAGGCTGTGAAAATAGCTTCTATGTTCATAGATAAAGGGAAAATAGTTACAACCAGAGGAAAAAATAAAGATGAGCAAATATCTATGCGTGAAGGAAAGTATTTTGGAGATTTTCCTCTAGTAATTCTAATAAACAGTGGTAGTGCTTCAGCTTCTGAGATTGTAGCGGGAGCAGTGAAAGATTATAACCGTGGAACTCTTATAGGAGATAAATCTTTTGGAAAAGGAAGTGTGCAGACCCTGATTCCTCTTCCAGATGGAGATGGAATCAAGCTGACAATAGCTAAATATTACACTCCAAACAATGTCTCTATCCATGGAGTGGGAATAGAACCTGATATAAAAGTGAAAGAGGATGAGGATTATTTACTTTTTGATTCTGTTGTAACAAATGTGAGTGAAGAAGCTACAAAGGAAAACAGAGCTCAAATTATAAAAGAGATAAAAGGTGAAGATAAGGCCAAAGAGTACGAGGAAAAAATTGATTATCAGTTGGATAAAGCTATAGAAGTTATATCTAATAAATTAGGAGTAAATTATATCGCGAAAATTCCACCGGTAAAAACTGAAGAAAAAAAAGAGGAAAAAAAATAAAATAGACTGATAGAATGAAGGGAGATAGGTATGTTATATATAGTAGCTACACCGATAGGGAATTTGGAAGATATAACCCTAAGGGGAATAAGAGTGCTCAAGGAGAGTAATTATATATTTGCTGAAGATACGCGTGTTACAAAGAAACTCCTTTCTCATCTAGAGATTCAAAATACTGTGTATAGATATGATGAACACAGCAAGCACCATCAGATAGAAAATATAATGAAGCTTTTAAAGGAAGGAAAAACAGTGGCTCTTGTAACAGATGCAGGAACTCCATGTATTTCTGATCCAGGATGGGAATTGGTTGATGCGGCTCTTAAAGAGGGGATTAAAGTTATCCCTATTCCAGGAGCTAGTTCTATGACTGCTGCAGCATCGGTAGCTGGAATAAGTATGAGAAGATTTACTTTCGAAGGTTTTCTTCCTAAGAAAAAAGGGCGTCAGACTCTTCTTAAAAGTTTTCAAAATGAGGAGCGTTCTATAATTATTTTTGAATCTCCTAATAGAATAGAAAAAACTTTGAGAGACATAAGAGAATTTGTTGGAAACAGAGAAGTTGTAATAATCCGTGAAATCACAAAAATTTATGAAGAGATTCTGAGAGGAACAACCGAAGAACTCATAGAAAAATTAGTACAGAAACCTATAAAGGGTGAGATAGTTCTTCTTATCAAAGGTAAAGAGGAAGAGGAAAGAGTAAAAAGAAATAAGTATCCTAAAGAGGAATACTTAGCTGAAGATGAAGAAGAATATGAAGAGTTTGAGGACGGTGAAAAATAATGTCTATGACTAAAATAAACTGGTATCCTGGGCATATGAAAAAAACCAAGGATATGATTCAGGAAAATATGGGTCTTGTAGATGTGGTATTGGAGATAGTAGATGCTAGGATACCTCTTTCAAGTAAAAATCCAGATATAGCAAAATTTGCAAAAAATAAAAAAAGAATACTTCTTATAAATAAATCTGACTTGGTAGATAAAGAAGATTTAAGATTCTGGACAGAGTATTTTAAAAGTAATAATATGGCAGATGAAGTACTTGGAATAAGTGCTGAGACAGGTTTGAATGTTAAAGAATTATATAAGCTGATAGATAAAGTTACTTTAGAGAGAAGAAAGAAACTTATGGCAAAGGGACTGAGAACGGTAACTAATAGAATAATGATAGCTGGAATTCCAAACGTTGGAAAATCTAGACTTATAAATAGAATAGTGGGAAAGAATAGTGCAGGAGTTGGAAATAAGCCTGGATTTACTAAAGGAAAGCAATGGATTAGAATAAAAGAAGGTTTGGAGCTTTTGGATACGCCAGGTATACTGTGGCCTAAATTTGAAGATGAGCAGGTGGGACTAAATTTAGCTATTACAGGAGCGATAAAAGATGAGATACTTCCAGTAGAAGAAGTTGCAGCTCAACTTATAGGAAAAATGAAAGCCTATGGAAAATGGAAAGTTCTACGTAATAAATATAAACTTTTAGAAGAGGATTACAGTGAAGTTGATTTAGAAATAGTAGAAAAAATTGCTGTCAGAATGAAGATGTTCATGAAAGCGGAAACACCAAATATGCTTCAGGCAGCCTATACAGTTTTGAGAGATTATAGAGCTTGTAGACTTGGAAAATTTGGAGTAGATAGAGAGAAGAGAGAAGAGATACAGGGAGAATAATTTATGAAAAAAGGGGATAAACTTTATTTAGATTTAAATAAAGTTGAAAAGATACTTGTAAACTTTGTGAAAGAAGAAGTAGAAAAGGTAGGATTCAAAAAAGTTGTTTTGGGTCTTTCAGGAGGAATTGATTCAGCCATAGTTGCCTATATTGCAGCGAAAGCTTTAGGGCCTGAAAATGTTCTTGGAATAATGATGCCCTATAAACTCTCGAGTAAAGAAAGCTTAGAACATGCTAAGCTTGTGGTGGAACATTTAGGAATAAAAGCAAAAACTATAGAAATAACTCCTATGGTAGATGCTTATTTTAATTTAGAACCTGAAATAAGTAACTTGAGAATGGGAAACAAAATGGCTCGTGAGAGAATGAGTATTCTTTTTGATTATTCAGCTAAAGAAGGGGCTCTAGTTTTGGGCACTTCAAATAAAACAGAAATTCTTCTTGGATATAGTACACAGTTTGGAGATTCAGCATCAGCTATTAATCCTATAGGGGATCTTTATAAAACTCATGTGTGGGCACTTTCTAAATATATGGGGGTTCCTAAAGAACTTATAGAGAAAAAACCTAGTGCAGACTTGTGGGAAGGACAAACAGATGAAGGGGAACTAGGTTTTTCATATCTTTTGGCTGATGAAATCCTTTATAGAATGGTGGATGAAAGAAAGTCTATAGATGAAATAACTGAAGAGGAATATTCTCAAGAAATAATTGAAAAAATAGAGAAAAAAATAAAATTTTCTCAATACAAAAGAAAATTACCAGTTATTGCAAAGATTTCAGGAAGAACTATGGAAAGAGATTTCAGATATCCGAGAGACTGGGGAGTGTAACTAAAAAAATTATAGGGGAGGAATCATGTTAAGAGAGCAGGAACTGAGAGAAGAGATTGAGGAATTTAGAAGAGAAAAAAATCGTATAAAAGAGATTGTTGGAGAAATTGGCGGAACTCAGGCCAGTAGGCAGCACAAAGCGGTAAATATTCTTCTGATTGCTATAATTGTTGTTGTTTTGGTGGTGGGAGTTGCTCTAGATAAACTGGACTTGGTAACAACTTTAGAAGTAGCTATTTTAGTAGGTATCTTCAAAATTATCTGGATGATATATGAGTTCCAAAGAGTAAATCATTTTCAATTTTGGATATTGAATTCTCTTGAATTTAGAATAAATGAAATCCACAAAAAAGTAAAAGCAATGGAAAAAAATTTAAATGATCAAAAATCAAAACAAAAAATAGATGAAGAGTCTCTAGGAGAATAGATATAATTGGAAAAAACCTCAGTAAAGAAAAGTTTACTGAGGTTTTTTTTGAAAAAAATATTGACAAAAAAAAAAAATAATGATATTCTCTCTATAAGAATTAGCACTCTCGGTTAATGAGTGCTAACAAAAAGAGGTGGGAGCAGTGAATGAAAGAGAAAAGCTAGTATTGAATGCCATAGTAAACTACTATCTCACATGTGGAGATACAATAGGATCCAGAGCTCTGGTAAAAAGATATGGAATAGATTTCTCGTCTGCTACCATAAGAAATGTAATGGTTGATTTGGAAGAGGGGGGCTATATAGCCAAGACTCACGTTTCTTCAGGCAGGATTCCAACTGATAAGGGATACCGATATTATCTGAATGAACTTTTGGAGATAGAAAAAATAAGTGTAGAAGAGAAAAAAAGAATAAAAACAGCATATGAAAAAAAAATAGGGGAACTGGATGTATTTCTTCAGGAGACTTCTACTCTTCTATCTAAACTGACAAATTATGCTGGTGTAGTTATTGAACCCGACCACGGTAAAGAAAAAATAAAAAAAATAGAGCTTGTTCATATAGAAGATGATCTTCTTATGGCTGTTATAGTTATGGAAAATAAAGCCATAAGAACAAAAAAAATTCATTTGGAAGAAAAAATAACCAGAGATGAAGTTCAAGAACTTACTAAAGATATAAATGAAAGACTTATGAAAAATGAATTCTCAGACAAAGAGTTAAAAAATCTTCTAGAAAAAACAGAGGAACATGGTAAATATCTTGAAATAGAAGCTGCCATTGAAAAAGAACTTTCACAGAATATAGAAGGAAAACTTTTTATAAATACAGACATAGATATTCAGGGAGATAGTGAAGATAATGCAAAAGTAATGCAGTTTTTCCATCAAAATAGAGATATAAAGTCTATATTTGAAGAGCTTGTACATACGAAAGATAAAAACTACGGATCAGTAAATGTTCTCTTTGGTGATGAGTTGAATATAAAAGGATTAGAAAACTATAGTTTTGTATACTCTGCTTATAAATTGGGAAATTCTGAGGGGATAGTAGGAGTTATAGGTCCTAAAAGAATGGCTTATTCCAAAACTATAGGTCTTGTTGAATATGTGGCAGATAAAGTTAATAAAGTTATAGAGAAAATTGATAAAAAGGAAGTGCTGAAATGACAGAAAAAAAAGATATAAGAGATGAAGAAGTGGAAAGAGTTGCAGCAGAAGAGATAAAAGAAGCTGAAATAGAGGTATCAGAAATGGAAACTCTTCAGATTGAAAACGAAAAATTGAAAGCAGAGATAGAAAACCTCAAAGGGGATTACCTCAGAAAAAATGCTGAGTTTCAGAATTTTAAAAAGAGACAGGAAAAAGAGTTAGAAGAACTAAGAAAATTTGCCTCAGAAAAAGTTATGGTAAAACTTCTCGATAATGTAGACAATCTAGAAAGAGCTATAGCTGCCTCTGCAGAAACGAAAGACTTTGATTCTCTGATAAAAGGAGTGGAAATGACACTTTCGCAGATGAAGGGAGTTATGCAGTCAGAGGGTGTAGAGGCTATAGAATCAGAAGGAGCTATTTATGATCCTCATGTGCACCATGCAGTGATGGTAGAAGATTCTCCCAGTCACGAAAATGACCAAATTATTCAGGTTTTTCAAAAGGCTTATAAAATGAAAGATAAAGTAATCAGACCAGCTATGGTAAAAGTTTGTAAAAAATAATAAATTTATAATAAGAATAAGAGAATATATAGGAGGAAAAAAATGGCTAAAATAATCGGAATTGACTTAGGAACAACAAACTCATGTGTGGCAGTAATGGAAGGAGGATCTTTCACTGTAATAACAAATGCAGAGGGGGCTAGAACAACTCCATCAGTTGTAAACATAAAAGAAAATGGAGAAATTATAGTTGGAGAGATAGCAAAAAGACAAGCTATAACTAATCCAACATCAACAATCGCTTCAATAAAAACACATATGGGATCTGACTATAAAGTAAATGTTTTCGGGAAATCATACACTCCTCAAGAGATATCAGCTATGATTCTTAAAAAATTGAAAAAAGATGCTGAAAATTACCTTGGAGAAACAGTTAAAGAGGCAGTTATAACAGTTCCTGCATATTTTACAGATGCTCAGAGACAGGCTACTAAAGATGCCGGAGTTATCGCAGGTTTAGAAGTTAAGAGAATAATAAATGAGCCAACAGCTTCTGCACTGGCTTATGGACTTGAAAAACAAAAAGAGGAAAAAGTTCTTGTTTTTGACCTTGGTGGAGGAACATTTGACGTATCTGTTCTAGAGATAGCAGATGGAGTAATAGAGGTTCTTGCAACAAATGGAAATAATCATCTTGGAGGAGATAACTTCGACGACACTATAATTCACTGGTTGGCTTCTGAATTCAAAAAAGAAACTGGAATAGATCTTTTAAATGATAAGATGGCATACCAAAGATTAAAAGATGCAGCAGAAAAGGCTAAAAAAGAACTTTCAACAATGATGGAAACTCCAATCTCTTTACCATTCATAACTATGGATGCAACAGGACCTAAGCACTTAGAGATGAAGCTTACAAGAGCTAAATTTAACGACTTAACAAGAACTCTTGTAGAAGCAACTCAAGGGCCAACTAAAATAGCATTACAGGATGCTGGATTAAATCCTTCAGAGATAGATGAAATACTTTTAGTTGGAGGATCTACAAGAATTCCAGCGGTTCAAGAATGGGTTGAGCAGTTCTTTGGTAAAAAACCAAATAGAGGGATAAATCCAGATGAGGTTGTTGCAGCTGGAGCAGCTATTCAAGGTGGAGTTCTTATGGGAGATGTAAAGGATGTACTTCTTCTAGATGTAACACCTCTATCTCTTGGAATAGAAACTCTTGGTGGAGTAGCAACAAAAATTATAGATAAAAATACAACTATCCCAGTTAAAAAATCTCAAGTGTTCTCAACAGCAGTAGATAACCAGCCAGCTGTTACGATCAATGTAATCCAGGGAGAAAGAGCTAAGGCAGCAGATAACCATAAGTTAGGAGAATTTAACCTAGATGGAATTCCAGCAGCTCCAAGAGGAGTACCTCAGATTGAAGTTACATTTGATATTGATGCTAATGGAATAGTTCATGTATCTGCTAAAGATTTAGGAACAGGAAAAGAAAATAGAGTAACAATTACAGGATCTACTAATCTATCTTCAGATGAGATTGAGAGAATGAAAAAAGATGCAGAATCTCATGAAGCTGAGGATAAAAAATTCAGAGAGCTTGTAGAAACTAGAAATAAGGCTGATATGATAATAGCCTCTACAGAAAAAACTTTATCTGAGCACGGAGCGAAAGCTACTGAAGAAGAGAAAAAGGATATAGAAACTGCTATAGAAGAACTGAAAAATGTTAAAGATGGAGAAGATAAAGAAGCTATAGATTCAGCTATTGAAAAATTATCTAAAGCTGCTCATAGATTAGCAGAAGAAATTTATAAAGAGGCACAGGCATCTAATGCTCAAGGTGGAGAACAGCATTCAGAAGGAAAAAAATCGGATGATGATGTTGCAGAAGCAGAAATAGTAGACTAATCTCTTGAAATATTATAAAATATAATAAAATAATATTGTAGGGGAGTGGGTTAACCATTCCCCTCTTAAGATGGAGGAGAGTTTTTAATGTCAAAAAGAGATTATTATGAGGTACTTGGAATATCCAAAACAGCTTCAGAAACAGAGATAAAAAAAGCTTATAGAAAGATGGCTATGCAGTATCACCCTGATAAATTCAGTCAGGCATCAGATGCTGAAAAGAAAACAGCTGAAGAAAAATTCAAAGAGATAAACGAAGCTTATCAGGTTCTCTCTGATGCAGGAAAAAAAGAGCAATATGATAGATTTGGTCATGCGGCCTTTGAACAGGGAGGAGCTGGAGGCGGATTCAGCGGAGGATTCGGAGGATTTGACTTTGGAGGATTCGGAGGAGAAGACCTAGGAGATATATTTGGATCCTTTTTCGGAGGAGGATTCGGAGGAGGAGCTCGTGGTGGAAGAGGAAGAAGAAGAGGTGCGGAACCTGGAAATGATCTGAGTTATCAGGTTGAAATAACTCTTGAAGAGGCAGCTCTTGGAGTAGAAAAAACAATAAAATATGCAAGGGATACCAAATGTGGGACATGCAGCGGAACAGGTGCGAAGCCTGGAACTAAGATGAATAAATGTTCTAAGTGTGGAGGACAGGGAAGAATACTTAAAACTCAGAGAACAATGCTTGGAAACTTCCAAACAGAGGAGATTTGTGATGCTTGTAACGGAAGTGGTGAGATTCCAGAGCAGAAATGTGACACTTGTCATGGAAGAAAAGTAGTTCGTGAAAATGTTGAGAAAACAATAAAAATTCCAGCGGGAATAGATAATGGGCAGAAGCTTAAACTCAGCGACATGGGAGAGGCCAGCACAACTGGAGGACCATACGGAGATCTATATATATTTATAAAGATAAAAAATCATGAATTTTTTGAAAGAGAAGGGAGTGATATCTACTGCAGAGTTCCTATAAGTTACTATACTGCTACTGTGGGTGGAGATGTAGAGGTTCCGACTCTCTATGGTAAGAAAATCATAAAGGTTCCAGCAGGAACTCAGAATGGAAAGCGTTTCAGTATGAAAGATGAAGGGATAGTGAGTCTGAGAACTGGTCGAAAGGGAATTCAGATAGTTGAAATCAATGTAGAAATTCCAATTAACTTGACTGAAAATCAGAAAGAGCTGCTAAAATCTTTTGATGAAAGTCTGAAAGATAAAAATTATAAAATGAAAAAAAGTTTTTTGGAGAAATTAAAAGATTTTTTCGGCTAATCTTTTCATTGACAAAAAAAATTAAATAAACTATTATATAGTTGAAAAAAGAAAATACTTCAGGGCAGGGTGAAATTCCCGACCGGCGGTAAAGTCCGCGAAGCTTAGGCTTGATTTGGTGAAATTCCAAAACCGACAGTTAGAGTCTGGATGAAAGAAGTTATTTGTCTGCTCTTCAGCAGATATGATTTTTTAATTATGCCCGAAGTGTTTGCTTTGGGCTTTTTTTATTTAGGATTAAATTTTTGGGGGGGAGATATGAAAAGGACAAAAAATATTGCAATGATAGGTATACTAGGGGCATTAGCTTTTATTATTATGATGGTAGAAATTCCATTTCCACTTGCACCGTGGTTAAAATTTGATTTTTCAGACTTAGTTATACTTTTTGGAGGATTAGTTGGAGGCTATGGGGTTGCAATTGGGGTTACCATTGTAAAGTTGGTTCTTAATATGATGATTCAAGGAACCCAAACTGCAGGAATAGGTGAGTTTACAAGTTTTATTGCTACAATGGCTTATGTGATTCCAGTTATGTATATATTTAAAAAAAACAAACAAATAATTTGGGGACTTTTAGGAGGAACCATTACTCTGACAATTGTTTTGATTGTATTGAATTATTTTTATATAACCCCTTTTTATGCAAGACTTTATAAGATGGATTTTATTCTTGAAATGATAAATAAAGAAGATGATTCATATCTGAAATACATTTTATATTACTACGGATTGTTTAATGTAACTAAGGGTATTATACTTTCTTTGGTGTATATAGTGATAGATAAAAGAGTAAAAAGCAGATATGAAAACAGATAAAAAATATTTAGAGAGTTGGTAATATGGAAAAGAGAGAGATAATAAAAATATCGAATTTAAATTTTTTTTATGGTGAAAAAGAAATTTTAAAAAAAATAAATTTAGATATTCAAAAAGGAAAAATCACGTCGATTATCGGGAAAAATGGAAGCGGGAAATCTACTTTGGTAAGAATTTTAGCTGGATTAGAAAAACCTTTTTCAGGAGATATTTTTTTAGATGAAAAAAAATATGATTATGAAAATTTTTCAGAAATAAGAGAGGATATTTCATTGGTTTTTCAAAATCCAAATAATCAGATAATAGGTACAAAAGTTATAGATGACTTGGCTTTTTCTTTAGAAAACAGAGGTTTGCCAAGAGAAGAAATTTTAGAGAAAATAAAAGATATAGCTAAAAAATTGGAGATAGAGCATCTCTTAAATAAAGATCCCCACGATCTATCAGGAGGGGAGAAACAGATTATCGCCATAGCTGGAACGGTGATTTTTAATCCTAAAGTAATAATATTTGATGAAGTTACTTCTATGTTAGATTTGCCCTTCAAAAGAAAAATAGGAGAGCTTGTAGAAAAACTCAGAGAAGAACACACAATTATTTTAATATCTCACGATCCAGAAGAAACCATAAAATCGGATTTTATAGTTTATATGGAGGAAGGCGAGATTATTTTACATGAAAAAACTTCTGAATTTTATCAGAATTTTGAATTTTTAGATGAAAAATCAATAGAGCTCCCATTCCTTGTTCAGCTACAATATGAATTAGAGTTAGATGGAGGAAAGAGAGGAGAGATTCTTAAATGGATAGAGAGATTAAAATAAGAGATTTAAGTTTTTCATATAATGGAAAAGACGAAATTTTAAAAAATATTAATTTTGATATTTTTTCTGGTGAATTTATAGGGATCGTGGGGAGATCAGGAAGTGGTAAATCTACTCTTTTAAAATTTTTAAACGGACTTCTGAAAAGTGATATTGGAAATGTAGAAATTTTAGGAAGAAAAATTAATAGAGATTCTAAAAATCTGAAAGAGATTAGAAAAAATATAGGAATTGTTTTTCAGTTTTCAGAGGATCAATTTTTTGAGAACAGTATATTGGAAGACATAATGTTTGCTCCTAAAGTTTTTAAGATGGAAGAAATTGCAATAGAGAGAGAGTTAGAAAATATAAAAAAAATACTTCATTTAAATCAGGAGATTTTAGAAAAGAATTTTTTTCAGTTAAGTGGAGGAGAAAAAAGGAGAGCAGCTATTGGTGGAATAGTGATATATTCTCCTAAAATAATTGTTTTAGATGAACCTACAATAGGTTTAGATTCTGAAAATAAACGGAGTCTCATGGAAAGTTTAAAGAAATTAAACCGGGAGGGAAAGACAATTATAATCGTTTCTCACGATTTAGATAATATTTGGGATTATGTAGAAAGAGTAATATACTTAAATAAAGGAAAAATAGATTTTGACGGAAAGAAAAATAGTTTCTTAGAATACTCAAAAAATATGGATCTGAAGTATAGAATAGTTCCCAAGTATATAGAAATTTTAGAGAGAAATTCTTTTGAAATTTCTAAATGTAGAAAAGAAGCCATAGAAATAATGAAAAAAAGATATAAAGGAGGAAAAATTGGAGAAAAAGTTGTTGGGTAAATATGTAGAAGGAGATAGCTGGTTACATAGAATAGCTCCCCAACTAAAAATAATTATAGCCATGATTTTTTCTGTAATAACCATAGTATTTTCACAGTTGGATTTTTTAATTTTTATAAACTTTATAATATTTGTTGTGGTAAAAACTTCAAAAATATCTTTAAGTGATTTTTTTTCAGGTATAAAGCCTCTTCTGTACATAATAGTTTTTACTCTTTTTTTTCAGCTATTTTTTACCACAGGGGGAGAACAAATCTTAAATTTTGGTATTGTAAAAATTTATTCTAAAGCACTAGAAAATATACTTGTAGTACTTTTTAGATTTTTAATTCTTGTTGGAATGGCTTTTCTTCTTACCTATACAACTTCTCCTATTGAAATTACCCATGGACTTGAAGATATATTTTCTCCATTAAAAAAGATAGGAGTACCTGTAAAAGAATTTGCATTAATTTTATCTATCGCCCTCCGTTTTATTCCTGTATTTTTTAATGAAGTAGAGAGAATAAAAATAGGTCAAGCATCAAAGGGATTAGAAATAGATGAGTTGAACTATATAGAAAAAATGAAAAATTATGCTCATATAATTATTCCGCTTCTGTTTTCAGCTCTAAAAAGAGGGGAAGAGTTAGCTGATGCTATGGAGATAAAAGGATATAGTCTAAAAAATAAAAAAACAAGATTGAGGTATTATAAGATTGAAAGAAAAGATCTATATTTTATAACAGGCTCATTCTTTATAATTGTAGTTTGTATAATGAGAAACATATAAAAAAAGAGTCTAGGATAACAGTCCTAGACTCTTTTTTATTAAACAAAGTAATTCAATTAATCCAAATGAGAAGTATTTGAAAAATCCACAATTTTAAAATTTTCCCCATCAAACATGACCTGTGTCACACTTGTATTTTGAGGAATTTCTTCATGGGCAAAAACTTCTAAGTTTTTAGAATTATTCTTTATAAAACTGCAAATAGCTTTTAAAGTTACACCATGTGTAACAACTAAAATATTTGAATTTATAGAATTAGAAGCTACTATTTTTTTTAATCCCATCTCAATTCTGTCCATTAGAGCTGAAAAAGTTTCTCCTTTAATATTACAAGGATTATAATTTTGAGGACAGTTGAAAAAATTATAATATTCATTAGGGAAAAGCTCTTGAAATTTGGTGAAAGGAATCCCTTCCATCTCTCCGACAGATATCTCTTTAAACTCTTCCAAAGGTAGGACAGGGTATTTTTCATTTATAATAATTTTAGCTGTATTAAAAGCTCTTCCTAAGGGAGAAGCATAAATTTTTTCAAATTTCAAATTGTCTTGTTCAAATTTCAAATTTAATTTTTTAGCTTGAGAAATTCCAACAGAAGTAAGTGAAGAATCTTTGCTCCCTTGAAATTTACCAAGTTCATTCCATTCTGTTTGTCCATGTCTAACAAAAAAAATATTCATATACACTCCTTATTTATCTTTTATCAGATAAGTTTTCCCATTTAACTCCAGATTTTAAAGCTTCTATTTGGAATGCTACTTGTGCGAGGAAAGTAGTTGTTATAAAGGGATTCTCTTCATAAGGTAAGTTGAAGAAGTAATAAATAATATCTTCCAGAATTCTCTGGTCTTCTTCATCTATTTTTTCAGCTAGTTCAAAGAAAAATTTTGAATAATAAAATGCTACCATAGGGTGACTATATAATTCCTGAATCCCCTCACGGATAAAAGAGCTTAAATCACTTTTAGGATCTTTGTCAAGAGCAGCTTTCATTTTTTTTGCTGTTTCAACAATAATATTGTATGTTTGGCTGAAATTAAATAGATGTATATATTTAAAAATAAATTCATTGATTTCACTTATAACCGTATCTAAATCATCTGGACAGATAAATTCTAAAAGTTTTTCGTGTGTTCTGATAAAATTTAAAGAAACGGAAGTTTCGTTATTTTTAACAATCTCGATTATCTTATCTTCTCTGAGTTTTTCTAAAAAAGAGGAGATTAGCATTTTGTCTAATTCCATCTTTGTTTGAAGGTCAGAATATGATAAGGTAACATTTTCTTGATTTTCATTAGTGTTAAGGGTAATAAGTTTTCCTAGCATGTTGAAAAAAGCTAATTCTTTAGATTTTATTATTTTCATGAGAAACTCCTTAAATAAAGTAGTGTTATTTTAAATTGTTTTTACTAATTGAGATTTTATCATAAAAAAAGAGAAAAATGAAGACTAATTGTCTGAAAAATAATGATATTGAAATTTAATTTATAAAAATTATATATCAAGAATACAAATAAAAAAATTTTCTAAAGGAAAAAAAAAGAAATCCTTGTATAAATTATTATAAAAATAGAGATATGTATAAAAAAAGAAGCCAGGAGGTAGAAAGTTAAACCATAAAGTAAAAAAAATGTAAAAAAACGTTCTAAAAAAAATAAAAAATCTTGAAAAAAAACAAAAAATCTATTATAATACAATGTGGTATAAAAAGTACGAAAAAAAATCAGGAGGTAAAATATATGATAAAAAATGCTATATTAGCAATTGCTGAAAGAAAAGAAACGCTTAAGCAGATTAGAAAAGAGTTAGCTGACTATTACGAAGTTATAACTTTCAATAATCTTTTAGATGGACTTGATATGTTGAGAGAAAGTGATTTTGACATTGTCCTTTTAGATGAGCACCTGACTTGGTTCAATTTTTCAGAGGCTAAAAGAAAACTTAATGGAGTTGGAAAAGATTTTGTTATAATTGGTCTTTTAGATGAAGAAAAAGATGAGAAAATTGCTGAGTTAAGAGATGCAGAAATATATAACTATGTGGTAAAACCATTAGAATACAAAGAAGTAGAGAAAGTTATTGTTCCTGCTTTGAAGAGTTTAGAAGTTATAAAAGAAAAGAGAAAGTTAGAAGAGAAACTTCAATGTGTTGAAGAAGAGAATGAGATGATAGGGCAGTCTATCAAAATTAAAGAAGTTAAGAATCTTGTTGAGAAAGTTGCTGAAAGTGATTTGACAGTTCTTGTAACAGGAGAAAATGGAACAGGAAAAGAATTGATAGCAAAAGAGATATATAAAAAGAGCGATAGAAGAAAGAGAAATTTTCTAACAATAAGCTGTGCTTCTCTTCCAGATGAAAGCATAGAAAGAGAGCTTTTTGGATATGAAAAAGGAGCCTTTACTGGTGCTGTAATAAGCAAAAAAGGTATCCTTGAAGAAGCTGATGGAGGAACTATATTCTTAGATGAGATATCTGCAATGGACTTAAAAGCTCAAGCTAAACTTTTAAGAGTTATCGAATATGGTGAATTCAGAAGGGTTGGAGGAAATAAGAGTAGAAGAATAGATGTAAGATTTATTGTTTCTACAAATAAAGATTTGAAAGAGGAGACTGAAAAGGGAAGATTTAGAAAAGATCTTTATCATAGACTTACTGCTTTCCCAATAGAAGCCCCACCTTTAAGGGAGAGAAAAGAGGATATTCCTTTACTTGCAAATTATTTCCTGAATAAAATAGTTAGAGAAGTTCATAGAGATATTCCTGTTATTTCAGGAGAGGCTATGAAATATATGATAGAATATTCTTATCCTGGAAATATAAGAGAGCTAAAAAATATGGTAGAGAGAATGGTAATTCTTTCTTCTGAAAAAATTATTGATGTTCAAAATCTTCCTCTAGAAATAAAAATGAAATCTGATACAGTTGAAAATAAAACTGTAATAGGTGTAGGTCCACTTAAAGATATTCTTGAGCAGGAAATCTATAAACTGGAAGATGTGGAAAGAGTTGTAATAGCCATGGCTTTACAAAAAACAAGATGGAACAAGCAGGAGACATCAAAACTTCTAGACATAGGAAGAACAACATTATATGAGAAAATAAGAAGATATGGATTAGATTTTAAATAGAAAGAGATGAGCTGAAGTTTCAGCTCATTTTTTTTTGAAATTTTCAAAGTTTTGGAGCTATTGAAAAAAAACTAAAAACATGATAGGATGTAGCCATGAAGATAAAAAAATATTTTTTGGGGGAAAAATGGCGATAAGAAAATTTAGAAAAAATTTAAAACCGTTTATCTGGACGATGACTCTGGCATTTGTTTTTTCAATGGTGCTTGCATCTTATGGAGAAATAAAAAATCTATTCAGTGAAACGAAATCTCATGCTTTTAAAATAAATGGAGAAAAAGCGGAGAAAATAGATATAGAGAGAAACAAAATGGGAATAATAGATAGCTATTCAAAGACAGTAGGATTTAATATAAATAGTGATGTGGCTGGAACAATTGCCGTAGATGAGGTTATCAATAAAAAATTATCTAAAGAAATGGCAAAAAAACTTAAAATAAATGTTCCACAGAAAGAGATAGATGAGCAGTTCAATACTATCCAAAATAATTTTCAAGATAAAGAACAATTTATGAGGATGCTTTCCGCACAAGGGTTTACTAGAGATACCTTGAAAAAAGAGTTAGAAGAAATTTTGACAGTAAAAAAAGTTAAAGAAAAATTTAATTCAGATATTAAAATTACTGAAGATGAAATTGAAAAATATTTTATCGACAATAAGTATTCTAAATTTTCAGAAGACTCTTTAGATGAGGTAAAGGATAGAATAGCCTCTATTTTAAGAGGAGAAAAAGCTAAAAGAGAGTATATGATTACTTTAGAAAAAGCAAAAAAAGCTATGAAATTAGAAGATGTAGCTGAAGAGTATAATACATATGTTCCCAATGTGGCCTTTGAATTACAAGGATTTCAAGTAAAAAACATAGATATGGCTCAAGGTACTGTAGCAGCACTTTATTCGTCGCAGGGTGATGGGGAAGTTGCTAAAAAAACAGCTTATGATAGATACGAGGCTCTAATCAAAATAGCTAAAGAGGCTATCTTGAAAGGTATAACAGTTGAAGAAAATCTTCCTTTAGATATGAAACTAGAGGAATATAGAGACAAACTATCAAAAAAAATGGAAGAAGAGATAGTGCTTGACGAGAGGGACGTAATAAAATATTTTGAAGAAAATAAAGCAAAATATGATAAAGGAGCAACAGCTGAAGCTGAAGTAACTTTTATTCCATTTGTACCTTCGGATAAAGATAAAGAAAACACAAAAAATAGAGCCGAAAATCTTATCAAAGATTTAAATGTAGAAAATTTTGCAGAAATGGCAAAGAAATATTCTAAAGATCCTGGTTCTGCAGTAAATGGTGGAGCACTGGGATGGTTTACAAAAGGAATGATGGTAAAGCCTTTTGAAAATGCGGTATTTGAGGGCGAAGTTGGAAAAATTTATCCAGAACCAATAGAAACAGAGTACGGATACCACATAATATTCATTCATGAAAGGGATGAAGCTAAAGGTGGAAATGCATCACATATTTTATTAACACCTGAAATATCTAATGAGACTAGAAAATCTAAAGAGGAAACAGCGAAAAGAATTTCAGAAGAGTTGAAATCTGGGAAGATTATATTTAATGATCTCGAAAAAGAAAATTTAATAGAATTTTCTAAAAAGATAGAAAATATAAATGAAAATGGATTTATCCCAGGAATGGGCTATAATAAAGAGTTAACTAATAAAATATTTAAAAGTAAAGTTAATGAGATAAATTTACTTCAAGAGAATGAGGGAATATATATTGTAAAAAAACTTATGGAAAAACCCGCAGTAAAAGCTGATTTGAATCAAGAAAATATAAGAAATAAAGTTAGTTCAGAACTTAAAACAAAAAAAATAGCAGAAGAAATGCAGAAAATAATGAGCAATCTATAATAAGATAAAAATACAGAAAAATTCTTAGAGTTTTTTTGTATTTTTTATTTATCAAATGGAAAAAAAATTGATTATTTATGAGAAATAGGTTATACTAGAGAGTAAAATTCTACATTATAATTTTTACTAGGGTGGATGGGATGAAGTTTAGAGAAGAAGATGTGGACAGACTAAATAACAATTTAAAAATAGAGGAAGTTGTAGGAAAGTTCATAGAACTTAAAAAAACAGGGGCCAACTATAAAGGTTTATGTCCTTTTCATCCGGATAACTCTCCATCTTTTATGGTCAATCCAAGTAAAAATATCTGCAAATGCTTTGTATGCGGAGCCGGCGGGAATCCTATAAGTTTTTATTCTCAATATAAAAAAATATCTTATGATAAAGCTATTGAAGAACTTTCAGAAACTTATAAAATACCTATAAGAGCCGTTTATAAGGATAAAAGACAGAACCAAGAAAATAATCTTTATTATGAGATAATGGAAGAGGCACAAAATTATTTTAAAAATGAAATATTTAAAAATAGTGGAAGAGATGCTTTAGATTATCTTGTGAAAAGAGGGATTAAACCGGAAAAAATAAGAGAGATGGGAATTGGATATGCTCCTGGAAAACGAGAAGGACTCAGTCAGACGCTTATAAGCAAAGGATATACAGCTGAGACTCTTATCAGACTAGGTTTAACAAAGGAAAACGAAAAGGGAATTTATGATACATTCAGAGAAAGAATAATATTCCCTATATATTCTACAGACAAAAAAGTGATAGCTTTTGGAGGAAGGACATTAAATAATTCTAAAGAGATAGCCAAATATATAAACTCTCCAGATACCCCAATATTTAAGAAAGGAAGTGTTCTTTACGGTTTGGGGGAGGGGTTAGATTCTATAAAAAGGAAGAATTATTCTATCTTAATGGAAGGGTATATGGATGTGATAATGTCTAAACTTCACGGATTTGACGTGACTTTGGCTCCTATGGGGACCTCGTTGACTGAAGAACAGGGAAAATTATTGAAACGATTTACATCAAATGTTATAATATCCTTTGATTCTGATGCTCCAGGTCAGAGAGCTACAGAGCGGTCTATAATGGTTTTAAAAAAACTTGGTTTCGCAATAAGAGTTCTCGAAATAAAAGAAGCAAAAGATCCAGATGAATATATAAAAAAATATGGAAAGGAAGCTTTTTTAGAAGTTATAAAAAAATCTGTTGAAAGCTTTGATTTTTTATATACTTATTATGCTAAAGAGTTTGATTTGAATAATATATTGTCAAAACAAAAGTTTATTGAAAGATTCAAAGAGTTTTTTCAGAATATAGAAAATAAAATAGAGAAATCATTATATATAGATAAATTTTCTAAAAATATAAATCTTTCAAAAGAGATACTTTGGGAGAGTTTAGTAACTGAGAATACATCAAAAACTGTTCCGTATGGAGAAAAAAAAAATAATGATATAAGCTCCGAGGAAATAAAAAATAATTTAGAAGAAGAAAATGAATTAGAAAAAATAACATTGGCACTTTTAATGAGTGATTCTTCAATTTTTTACAGTCTAAAAAATAAACCTTTCAATTCCCTTTTAGCTAAAAAAATCATAAAATTTTATGAAGAGAATGAAGGTAATTTAAAAGAAATAGAAGAAAAAAAAATAATATCTGATAGCAGATTTACTGACAATGAAAAAGAGCGTATATTTGACTACTCATTGATTAAGTTTAGTACTTTCTCTAATTCAGAAAAGAGAAGAGAGGTTTTTTTTCAGGTTTTAAAAGATTGGTTGAGATTGGAAATTTTTCAGATAAAACAAGAAAAAACCGATATTGTAACTCTTGTTGAATTGAAGAAAATTGAAAATAAAATAAATGGTATTAATAGCGAAGAGAAATATGAGGAAATTTATAATAAATTTTTGCAGATTAATAAGAAAGAAGTTCTTTAGATATGTGAGGAGGATTTTGAAATGAAACGATTTATAAAAAATGAAAAGGTAATGGCACTCTTGAGAAAAGCCATGGAGAAAAAATGTGTCACATATGAAGAGATAAATGAAGAACTTAAAAATGAATTTGAAATAGAACAGATAGAGTTTCTAATCAACGGGATGATTGATCAAGGGATAAAAATTGTAAAAGCTTCAGATTTAAAAAAGGAAGAAAAAAAAGAAGTAACCAAGGAAAAAGAGGCTGAAAAACCTAAAAAACCCATCAAGAAAAAAGAGATGGCAAGAGAAATTGAAAAAGAAAAACCAGCAAGAAAAAAAGAGGATGAAGAAGATGAAGAGGACGACGAGAGTTACCTTGATCTAGAAGAAGAAAGACCAAAAAGAAGAGAAAATTCTGTTTTTGATGATTATCCAGAGAATAATTTTGATGATTTTGCGGATTTTGATCCAGAGAAAGTAGAACACGTGTCAGAAGAAGATCTGATAAGTGAAGATCTCTTTAATATAACTGGTGATATGAAGGTAGATGAACCTATAAAAATGTACTTAAGAGAAATTGGACAGATTCCACTTTTAAGTCATGCAGATGAGTTAAAGTTTGCTAAGTTAGCTTATGAAAAAGATAGGTTCGCAATTGATCAGCTTGTTGAATCAAATCTTAGGCTAGTTGTAAGTATAGCTAAAAAACATACTAATAGAGGGCTGAAGCTTCTTGATTTAATACAAGAAGGAAATATAGGACTAATGAAAGCAGTTGAGAAATTTGAATATACCAAGGGGTATAAATTCTCTACCTATGCAACATGGTGGATAAGACAAGCTATCACGAGAGCTATCGCAGACCAAGGAAGAACTATAAGAATACCGGTTCATATGATAGAAACTATCAATAAAATTAAAAAAGAAGCTAGAATATACCTTCAGGAAACAGGAAAAGATGCTACTCCAGAGGTTCTTGCAGAGCGTCTAGGAATGGAAATTATAAAAATAAAAGCTATACTTGAAATGAATCAGGATCCAATATCTCTTCAAACTGCTGTAGGAAGTGAAGAAGATAGTGAGCTAGGGGATTTTGTTGAAGATAACAAAGCACTTAATCCTTATGAACAAACTAATAGAAATATGCTTAGAGAACAGCTTGATGAAGTGTTAAAAACCCTTAGTGAAAGGGAAGCAAAAGTTTTGCGTTACAGATATGGATTAGATGAGGATGGAACACCTAAAACTTTAGAAGAAGTAGGGAAAATATTTAATGTTACAAGAGAAAGAATCAGACAGATAGAAGTAAAAGCTCTTAGAAAATTAAAACATCCTAGTCGTAGAAAAAAACTAGAAGATTTTAAATCATAAATTTTTAAGGGGCTTTCAATTATGAAAGCCTCATTTTTTAGAGTTTCAAAATTTAAATATTGAGGAGAATTAAGGATGAAAATATCGATAGCTGAATATGAAAAACTGGTATTGGAAAAACTGGAAGATTTTAATGAATTTAATAAGTTTTTAAATGAAGAAAACATAGAATTGGACGAGGAGAGAGAAGAAAGACTTTTTTCAAATAATTTAGAAATTTCACATGTAGAAGCTAGCACACTTGAATACTTAGAAGAGATATCAGGGATAGAAATACTGGAAGAGAATGAATTGGAAGAAAAATTAGAAAGATTGACTGTAGATGACAAGGATATCTTGATAACTAAAAATCTTAGAATACCAGCTAGAATCGCAGCTCTTCTTCTGAAAGATGGTATAGATTACATAGACCTTGTCCAAGAAGGTTCAATAGCCCTTATAAGAGCTATTGAAGGGTTCAGGAAAAGCACTTATATAAGTTTTGAAAAATATGCTGTACTTTATGTAGCGAGATCTATAATTTTATCCATAAATAAAAGAATGGAAGAAACAAAATCTCAATTCATAAGATATTTTAATCACGAAAAAGAAGAATACTCCCATAATGGAGAACTTGTAGAAGAACTAGATAAAAAAATCACTAGGATAGAAAATCTGTCATATGGAGAATTGCCATATACCTTGAATAATTATGAATACAGAACAATTACTGAGTATTATGGGTTATATGATAATAGGAATATTTCGATGGTAGATCTTGAAAAAAAACTAGGTTTAGAAAAAAATCAAGGAGAAGCTGTTTTCCAAATGGCGATAAATAAACTTTCAAGATTCGGTGGGGAGATGTTCCAGGTATGATTTTAGAAAAAATAATTTCAGAAATCGAAAGATGTTATCCCAGGAAAAATGCCGAAAAATGGGACAATGTAGGTCTCCTAATTGGTGATAGAAAGAGAGAGATAAAGAAAATTATATTGGCTTTAGATGCAGATATGGAGACGATAGACTATGCAATAGAAGAGAAGGCAGACCTCCTTATAACACATCATCCTTTCATCTTTAATCCGATTAAAGATATAAATACAGATACTTTATTAGGGGAAAAAATAATAAAATCAATAAAAAAAGATTTGGCAATATATAGTATTCATACCAATATAGACTCGAGTTTCCAAGGGTTGAATGAATATATCTTGAGTAAAATAGGTGTTGAAAAATTTAAAATTCTGGACGAAAAAACAGAAGATAATAAAACTGGGATAGGAAGATATTATAAAACAGATAAAGAGTACAGAGTAGAAGAGTATATAGAGCTAATAAAAGAAAAATTAGATTTAGATAAAGTTATTTTGTATTCTGAAGATTCAGAACATTTGAAGCCGATAAAAAAAATAGCCTTAATAAATGGAGCTGGAATCAGCTATTGGAAAAAAGCCCGTTTTTTTGGATGTGATACGATAATAACAGGGGATGTGAAATATCATGAGGCTTTGGATGCTATTGAAGCAGGAATGAAGGTTATAGATTTGGGACATTATGAAAGTGAAAAACTTTTTTTTGAACTGATGGAATTTAAAATAAAAGAGAGTTTTTTAGATTTGCTAATAATAAAAAAAATTAAACCACCTATTTGGAGGGTGATTTAAGATGATGAAAAACATAGTAATGGTTTTATTGTTTTTTTTGAATTCTTTAACTTTCGCAGATGTTAGGGATGGAGAGGGACTTTTTTCTCCAGAAGAAACGAAAGAAATAGAAAAAGAAATTGAAAAAATAGAAAATTCTAAAAAAGTGAGAATTATTTTAAATACGCTTCCTTATGGAGAGGGTTTTGTAGTAGATAATCCAGTACGTACAATAATTATAAATATTGGGAAAAGTGAAGAAGGAAACCTGAAAATAGAGAACAGTTTTTCTAGAGATTTAACAATGGAAGAGAATGAAGATGAACTTAATGCAATTTCTGATTCTTTGGTCCAATATGTAGAAAAAGATGAAATGGAAAAATATTCTATAGAGTATCTTCGAGGAATAGATAAAATTTTAAGTGAAGAATCGAAGGAAAAAAAAGTGAGTTTTGGTGAACTGCTATATCAAAATAGATGGTTTCTTATAAAAATGTTGGTTTTAATATTGACAATTTTCAATATTTTGGTTAGAATAAAACATGTTTCTATTGAAAAACAGAAAAGATATGAAAAAAAGTTAGAAAAAGAAAAAATTCGTCGAGAAGAGATGAAAGTTCTTATGGAAAAAAGAAAACATAAAGAAAATTAAAATTTAAACAGGTATCAGAGTTGATTGCTGTTCAAGAAATTGAAGAGAGGAAAGTCCGGGCTCCGTAGAGCAAAAGGGCAGTTAATGACTGCTAAGGGAAACCTTAAGGAAAGTGCCACAGAAAATAGACCGCCTTCGGGTAAGGGTGAAAAGGTGGTGTAAGAGACCACCAGTTTCTTAGGAGACTAAGAAAGCTTGGTAAACCCCCTTTGGAGCAAGATAAAATAGGAGAGGTAAAGGGTTGCTCGTCCATCTCTCAGGGTAAATCGCTTGAAGCTATAAGCAATTATAGCTCTAGATAAATAATCAACAGATACAGAACCCGGCTTATTTGATGCCTGTTAAATTTTTTTGAAAAAACTATTGACGGAAAACAATATTTGTGATATTATTTATTTTGTCCACGACGAAAAGCGTGAACGAAACAAAAAGGACATTAACAACAGAATAGAGAAGTAATCTAATAAATCTTTGAACTAAATTAGTTCAGAAAATTCTCAGTAATGAGACGTCA
>JBOFCM010000168.1:0-2029 GCA_051646055.1 Fusobacteriaceae bacterium | reverse complement strand
GGATACAGAAAAAGAGAAAAGAAAAACTAAAAAATGAAGGAGATGATGATAGCATGTGTATAAATTTTTTAGATCCAAAGATGGACTTTATCTTTAAACAGATATTTGGAAGTGAGAACGAAAAGACAGTACTGCTATCATTTCTGAATACAGCGATAAAGCCAGAGCATAAGATAGTGGATGTGGAACTGCGAAATGTAGAGATAACCAAGGAAGCTATAGAAGATAAAAATAGCAGATTGGATGTAAAAGCTGTAGCAGATGACGGAACTATTATCAATGTAGAGATACAGCTAACAAATAAATATAACATGCCAAAGAGAACATTATTCTATTGGAGTAAACTTTACTCAGAGCAACTAAAAGAGGGAATAGATTATTCAAATCTAAAAAAAACTATCTGTATAAATATAGTGGACTTTATACAATTTAAAGAAATCAAAGAATATCACAGCATCTTTAGAGTGAAAGAAGAAAAAACAGGGATATCCTTAGATGATGTGTTGGAGATACACTTTTTGGAACTGCCAAAGCTAAAGGGATTTGACAAAGCAGACCTTTTATCAGGTTGGGGAATGTTTCTAAAAGAACCCTCTAGTGATGTGGTAGAAGAAGCAGAAGAAAGTATAAGAGAGATAAAGACAGCAAAGAAAAAGTTATGGGTAATAAGCTCTGATGAAGACGAGAGAGAGAAATACAGAATGAGAGAAAAGGGTAAGTTGGATGAATTTAGTGCTATGGCACAAGCTACAAGAGAGGGCGAAAGAAAAAAGGCAATAGATATAGCAAAAAACCTGATTGGTGTGCTTAGTGTAGAAGAGATATCCAAGATAACTGGACTGACATTAAAAGAGATTAATGAGTTAAAGAAAAACTAAAAAAATTGGGGAAAGGATAGATTATGACAAGAGGGTTAATGGAGAATAAAAGAAATTTTATAAAAATATTTTTGGATGTAGGAGCAATATTTATAGCTACTCTTTCAGCCCTTCTGATCAGGTTTGATAAGATAGAATGGAACAGTGAGCTATACAATTACTTCTTCATATATCTTGGATTCTTTCTTCTAGGATATTTTTTCAGAAGAACAGGAGTAAAAAGCTGGAGCTATACCAATTCCTTGGATGTACTCAGCTTGGTAGTTATAAACCTAGGAGCATTCCTGGGAGAGATAGCATATTATGCTCTTCTAAGAATGCAATTTTCTAGAAGTGTATTCTTCCTAATTTTTCTAGTAGCAACAATACTCCAGCTGGGAATGAGATTCCTATTCAGACTGAAGAGAGTTATAAAAAAATCTGAAGTGGTGAGAAAAAATACAATTATCTATGGCGGTGGAGATGCAGGAGTGGCTCTTATCCGTGAAAGTATAGCAAATCCATATTTTCCATACCAGTTTATTGGAATCATAGACGATGACTCTAAGAAACGTGGAAACTATATCAACGGAGTAAAGGTATTGGGGAATAGTCTTGAGATAGATGAAATATTGGACCAAAAAGATCCAGAGCTCTTTATAATAGCTATACCAACTATAAAAAAAGATAAAATTAATGAGATAGTAAAAACAGTAAGAAATCATAGAAAAGATATTGGGATAAAAATTCTTCCAGGGATAGATGAACTTCTTCAGGGAGAGGGAATGCTGAGTCAGGTAAGAGACGTAAGTATAGACGACTTGCTTGGACGTGATCAAGTTCTGGTAAACGGAGACTCTATCCGTGAACTGATACAGGATAAAACAGTGTTTGTTACAGGAGGAGCAGGAAGTATAGGTTCAGAGGTAGCACGTCAGATAGCCAAGCAAAAGCCTCGGAAGCTGATAGCCATAGATGTAAATGAGAATGCCCTTTATTTTTTGGAACTGGAGCTGAAAAGACTCCATCCAACTTTGGACTTCCAGAGTGAGATCTGTAATATCCGTGAGAGGGATAAGGTAGAATATCTTTTCGAAAAATACAGACCAGAGATAATATTCCATGCAGCAGCACACAAACACGTGCCACTGATGGAGCATAATCCAGAGGAA
>JBOFCM010000167.1:0-1015 GCA_051646055.1 Fusobacteriaceae bacterium | reverse complement strand
TTTATAATACTAGTTATTAGGTATAAGAAGAAAAGGAGGAGGAGAAAGAAAAAGAAGTGAAAGAAGAAGAAGGAAAAAAACAGAAAAAGAAGAAGAAAAGAAAGAAAGGGATGAGGAAAAAGAAGAAAGGGAAGAAATGGCAGAAAAAAGATTTATAAGAAGAAGAGTGAGAAAATGAGGAGGGTGAGAAATAAGAAGAAGAAGAATAAAGAAAAGAAAGAAAAGGAGGAGGAGAAAGAAGAAGAGAATATGAAGTAGAAGAATATGAGAACGAAAATGAGGAGGGAAAAAAAGAAGAGAATGAAAGGGAGGAGGGCAAAACAGAATAAAAGGAAGAAAAAGCAGAAGAAAAAGATAAGAAAGAAAAGGAGGAAGAATAAGAAGAAGTAAAAGAAAATGGAGATAAAGATGACGAGGAGGAGGAAAAAGAAGAAAAAGGAACAAAGGAGGAGTGTTTGGAAGGTTTCACTCTTTTTATCAGGTTTATTTATTTATTATTATTAATTATTATTCA
This sequence comes from Fusobacteriaceae bacterium, assembly GCA_051646055.1. Taxonomy (GTDB): domain Bacteria; phylum Fusobacteriota; class Fusobacteriia; order Fusobacteriales; family Fusobacteriaceae; genus JAGNZR01. The sequence goes on along the minus strand of JBOFCM010000167.1, from coordinate 501 downwards.
TATCTCCTAATATAATATTCGATTAGACAAACACTTATTTGAATACATTTGAATCCCAAGCATGTCGTATAGAATGCATTCTGCCTGATTCATCTGACGTCCCACCTCTCGATGGAGTTCCTCTTCCATTTAGGGACCACTTTGTGTAAGAATGGTTGCACATGAACAGCCTAAATATCCATGAAGTTCCTGAACAACTGAAGAACTTTGAGGATGGATTTTGGGCTGTAATTAATATCAACGTTCAGGGCTTCAGTTTTGCCCTGAACACAACCTTCACATTGATGGAACAGTAATGAATCGGTGTTGAGGATGAGGATGAGTTGAGTCTCTTTTGAGTCTGGTTCCTTTCAAGGTTTCTTCGTTCTGAAGAACGAAGTTCACCACTGGTCTGCTCAATAGGGATAGTTATAAGAAGCAAAGTTATAGGCACTGAACCTATAAACCCTTTTATACATCTTTATAATGTCTCAATAAATAAATATGCAGTACACTTTATAG
>JBOFCM010000166.1:0-15273 GCA_051646055.1 Fusobacteriaceae bacterium | reverse complement strand
AGATTTCCTGTAGTACTTTTAAATATACTGAATTTCGGAAGAATTGAGACTCCGAAATATCCTAAAACAAGTTCCATTCCAAAAAGAATTACTATAACAGCTCCAAAAATATTAAATTTTCTCTGAACTTTTTCATCTTTTATAAAAGATGAGATTCCTAAAAGAGCCAGTGACATATATAAACTGTCAGCCAAAACAACTCCCATCACTCCAGACTGGGCTCTCAAAAAATCATAATTTGTTCCCAATGAAAAAATATACATACATACAGGACCTATTGCTATCTGTAGCAGCATCCCGAATTTAAATCCTTCTAATAACAATTTTATTCCCCCCCTTTTGTTTTATATATCCAGTCTATTACTGATATCCTTTAGAGTAGAAAGGGATATAATCGTATTAGTCTTCAAAATCCCTTTTATTTTTTTTAGTTTTACACTTAGAAAACCTTCCAGTTCCTCCGTATCTCTCACCAAAACATTTAAAAGATAATCATAACTTCCAGCTGTATGTAGGCACTGGATAACTTCTGGAAACCCTATGACTTCCCTTCGGAAATTTTCAATATTATCAGAATGATCTATATTTACAAAAATAACCGCTAAAAGTTTAAATCCCAAATTTTTTCTTGAAACTTTCAAGGTATATTTTTCTATAATATTTTTTTCTTCCATTTTTCTTATCCGTTCTGAAATAGCTGGAATAGATAAAAAAATTTTTTTACTAATTTCAGATAATGTAATTCTGCTGTTTTCTTCCAAAAGAGACAGTATTTCTATATCTGTTTTATCGACTTCCATAATCATCCTCACCTCATTATTTTATTTAAATAATAGCAAAAATATTAAAAGTTGTAAATCGAATTAAAAAATTAGATATTTTTTATTAAATTATCATGATTTCACTTTAATTTTTTCTGTAACCTTAGAATATTTCTATTTTTTCTTTCAATTTTAAAGCCTCTGAAATCGATTATATAGTTCTTTTTAAGAATCAAATCTAAAAATAACATGGAATAAATTTTATTTTTTTCAAAAAACAACTCTGGAATTTATAATTTATATCGAGTTCCATATAAAAAAACTATATATCAAATGAAATTAAATCATTAACACAGAATATTTTCCATGGTATAATTTCATAATATATTTAACAATATCAAGGAGCTGAATTATGGAAATAACTAATCTTTTCATCCCAGTAGTAACAAATGTTCTTACAATTATAGGAATTTTAAATCCCTTCGGTAATGTTCCTCTTTTCATGAGTATGACCCAAGGGCAAAAACCTGAGGTAAGAAAAAAAATCTACAACCTTATTGTAATAACAGGATTCGGAATTTTAACTGCATTTATCTTTACTGGAAATTTTTTCATGAACTACCTTTTCAAAATAAATATGAATGAACTTAGAGTAGCCGGAGGAATGATTCTAATAATTGTAGCCCTCAGAAATCTTCTAGGAATTTCTTCAAACAACACCTCTACAGGTTCTCATGAAATGACTATGAGTGAAGCTACGAGATTTGCCGTAACACCTCTTACCTTCCCTATTATGGTTGGGCCTGGGAGTATTTCCACGGTTCTCATCATTCGTCAGGAATCTGGAATCTGGATTACTCTTGGTGCTGTACTCCTAACTTTTCTTATTATAAAATTTCTTTTTAGTATCTCCAAATTTTTAGATAAAGTTTTCGGAGAACTTGTACTTTATGTGTTATCTAAAATAATGCAAATTTTTATAATGGCTGTAGGAGTTAAACTTATTGTCATGGGATTAAAGTCAATTTTCCCTCTTATCTAAAATTTTATCTTCACTCTTATTGACAAGATGGGATTCATGGGGTACACTCTATTAATTTTAAAAATAAGGAGGTCAGATTCATATGAAAAACAACAACAGAGATTTCAATCTAACAATCCACTTAACCTATACCTTTATGGAATACAGGATTTGTACCAACAGATGATATCTCTGAACTGGCACAGGTCTATTTTGGTAAGCTATTGTGCCCAGATTCTATGAATTGACTTTTCACATCTATTCCAAAGGAATTTTTTGTGATATTCAACCATCTAGGCACATCTGCTTAGATGGTTATTTTTTTAAAATTTCAGGAGGAAACAGATGGAAATATGTATGAAAAAATGTGTAGCTAATGAGGGAAAAGATATCTACCAGTTCTTATGTGACTTAGGTTCTGGAGAAAATGGATTCGAGCTTACTGCTCCAGAAAATTTCCAGCATTTCAAATCCATAATAGAAAAATTTAAAAATGATGAGAGTGAAAACCAGAAACCCGGAAGAGTTCCCCAGGAAATTTACTGGATGTATGCACAGGGAGTTCCCGTTGCCATGGTGAAAATTCGTTGGCAACTGACAGACCATCTTCTGATAAAGGGAGGGCATGTGGGATATTCTGTTTCTCCTGGCCATAGAGGAAGAGGATACGGAAACAGAGTTCTGAAAGAGGGATTGAAAATACTGGGAGAAAAGGGAGTGAGGAGTGTCTTAGTTACAGCCAACGAGGACAATCTTCTCTCACGGAAAGTGATTGAATTCAACGGCGGAGTTTTAAAAGATATTATTGACAGTCATTGCAGATATTGGATAGATAATAACTAAGAACATTGAGAGGAGAATACCATGTTTAAAGGAAAAAAGATTAAATTACGAGCCTACAAAATGGAAGACAGTGAAAGAGTATTAAAACTCATTGAGGCGGAGGGACTTCGGGAAACCCTTTGGAGAGGAGCCCTGTTTCCTCTCTCTTTGGAAGCTCAGAAAAATTTTATAAGCCAGGCTATAAGCAACACCAGCGAACTCTTCCATTTCGCTATCGAATCCTTAGAAGGAGGAGAACTTATTGGAGGATGTGGAATAAATGCATTAGATAGAAAAAATAGTGTAGCCACAGTGGGAATTTGGTTAGGGAAGGAGTTCCAAGGAAAAGGACTTGCTTCTGATTCTTTAAGATTGCTTTGCCATTTTATTTTTGATGAGTTAAATATCAATAAAGTACGATTAGAATATTTTGAGTTTAATGAAGCTGGGAAAAAATGTTATGAAGCTGTGGGATTCAAAGAGGAAGGAAGACACAGAAAAGAGATCTTCCGATATGGAAAATATCATGATCTGATAAGTATGGGGATTTTTAAAGAGGAATTAAAATAATAATGGCAGGTGGATATGTATTTAAGAAAACTAAATGAGCTTGATTCAGAATTAATAATGGAAGTCATCAGAGAATGTAAAAATTATTACAAAGATGTGGAAGGAGTGCAGGGATACCGTTTCACTGAAGAATTTATCCAGGAAGAAGCAGACGATTTTATCAATCCCTATGTGACGGATGAGGAATATACCGAGGAGCTGAAAATAGGAGTCTTCGAAAAAAATGATAGGGAAGATAAAATTCTCGGAATAACTCAAGTTCTCCTAGATCATAAAACTCAAGGGAGAACAACTATAGGACTGACCCTTATAAAAGAATCGGCCCGGGGAAAGGGCGTGGGACGTTGGCTCCACGATATCTTAGTCAAAATTTCCCAGAGAAAAAATCAGAAAAAACTTGCTCTCGGTGTAGATATAAAAAACCAGTCAGCACAAAAAATTTGGGAACATTTGGGATACCAAAAAACTGAAGAGGTCAAATTTAAATATAAATTTAAAGAAACTAGGATTATCTTTTTAGAAAAAAATATTTAGGAGGAAATTGTGAAATTTAGGTTAAGCAAAGGGGATAAAATAGGGATTTTTTCTCCTTCTAGTCCTGTAACAGCAACTGCACCCATAAGATTTGCCAGATCCAAGAAATATCTAGAAGCTAAGGGATTTATCATAGTCGAGGGAAGCAGAACTGGAAAACAAGATTTTTACCGTTCAGGAACTATTCAAGAGAGAGCGGAAGAACTAAACTCCCTGATAAGGGACCCAGAAATCAGATGTATTATATCAACGATCGGAGGATTAAACTCTAATTCTCTTCTACCATATATCGACTACGAAGCCTTGAAAAAAAATCCCAAGATAATCATAGGATACTCCGATGTGACCGCTATTCTTTTGGGAATTTATGCCCAGACTGGAATCACAACTTTTTATGGCCCAGCTCTAGTTGCAAGTTTTGGAGAGCTACCTCCCTATGTAGATGAAACTTTTTCATACTTTGAAGATATATTTGTGAAAAATTTAGAATTGCCTTATCTCTATAGAAAACCTGATTTTTGGACGGATGAGATGATAAATTGGGAGGATCAAGACCGTTCTAAAATCCCTGTGAAAAACCAACTTATAACCTTAGAAAAAGGAAAGGTGACAGGAAGAGTTATCGGTGGAAATCTTTCTACTATATCTGGTTTTTGGGGAAGCCCCTATATGCCTGAGATAAAAAAAGGAGATATACTTTTTATAGAAGATTCCTTAAAAACAGCAGGAATAGTTGAAAGAAATTTTGCCTTTTTAAAAGTCAATGGAGTTTTCGACAGGGTGGCAGGAATAATTTTAGGAAAACATGAAAAATTCGATAATCAGGGAACCGGCAAAAAACACTATGAAATTTTTGAAGAGGTAGCTGGCAAACTCAATATTCCAGTGTTGGCAGAGTTCGACTGCTGTCATACTCATCCTATGCTTACCCTTCCAATAGGAGCACAAATAGAGTTAGATGCAACAAATAAAAAAATAACTCTACTCGATTTTTAGTTATAAAAAAAGATATAGTATTCAAATAAAGGTGGTACTTATGAGACATTTAGGAACAAAAAAATTATATAGTAATCGATTAATTTTAAGAAAACTTCAAACAATTGATGCAGAGGTGATGTTTAGTAACTGGTGCACAGATAGCGAGGTTACAAAATATTTGAGGTGGTTACCTCATGAAAATATCCACGTTACTAAATTACTATTGAAAAATTGGATAGATAATTACAAAAATATTGAAACTTATCTATGGGGAATAGAACTGAAAGAGAATCGGAAACTTATAGGGACTATTGCAATTATGGATTTGGAAAAATTAGAGGTTGGTTATGCCCTTTCAAGGGAAATGTGGGGAAAAGGTATAATGACCGAGGCACTTGATAGGGTTATAAAATTTTTCTTTGAAGAAATAGGAGCAGAAAAAATAACATCATTCCACGATATTTCAAATCCTGCTTCTGGAAAAGTTATGTTAAAAGCAGGGATGAAGCATACCGGTAATGAAAAAAAATATTATATCAACCCTTTTGGAGAAGAGATAGAAGTAGCGAAATATGAGATAATAAAACAGAGCATTTTGGGGGAAATATGAAAAATTTAAAGTTTTTAATGGAGAGAAAATCAGTAAGGGATTATTCTGACAGGGAGATTACTCAGGAGGTAAAGGACGCCATAATAAAGGCTACACTTAGAGCTCCTACTGCTGGTGCCATGATGATGTACTCCATAATAGAGATTACGGATCAGAAGATAAAAAATAGACTGGTAAAAACCTGTGACAATCAGCCTATGATAGGAAAAGCTCCCTATCTGCTCCTGTTTTTGGCAGATTTTCAAAGATGGATGGATTATTTGGAGGCTTTTGGAGTAGAAGACTATAATAGGGAGCAGGGCTTAGAAAAGTATTCCCCAGGAGAAGGGGATATGATGCTGGCTATAAATGATGCCCTCATAGCTGCCCAGACTGCTGTCATTGCTGCTGAAATTCTTGGAGTTGGCAGCTGCTATATTGGAGATATAATGGAAAATTTTGAGATTCATAGGGAGATGTTCAATCTTCCTAAATATACTTTTCCTATCACTATGGTTTGTTTTGGCTATCCCACAGAACAGCAGAAAAACCGTAATCTTACTAAAAGATATCCTCAAGAGATGATTCTTCATGAAAATCAGTATCGCAAAATTGAAAGAGAGGAATTTTTAAAAATGCATGAAGAGAGATACAGAGAAGAAAAACCCGTATTTTTAGAGGGATGTAACAGTGAAGCTATCCACATGTATAAGAGAAAAATAACCTCTGATTTTATGAAAGAGATGAACCGTTCCGTAAAAGCAGGAATTAACGCTTGGAAAACCCCATAAAATGGTGCTTTGACTCTATGCAAAAAAACGGATTCATAAAATCAATTTTAAGGCCTATCTCAGACTTTCCCCTATAGTTTATACCTCCATTTTCTAAAAAACGATTATACAGCGCCTCGAAAACCCAATAAAATCAAGGTTTTTCATCGTTCTAATCATAATTAGTCCTAACAAAAAACTAGAAGCCCCATAAAATGGGGCTTCATTTTTTTCTTTAAAATACCAGTACATCCCTGTATAGGAACATAGCCAGATAGAAATATATAACCAGGGCCAAAGCATCTACCACCGTTGTGACAAGGGGCCCTGCCATTATAGCGGGATCAAGCTTGAGCTTTTTTGCCCCTATTGGCAGAAGTCCTCCTACAAGTTTGGCTATAACCACTGTGACTCCTAGGGTAAAAGATACCAAGAGAGATATTTTCAGATCCTGACCCAACATATATCTCATTCTCAAAAAGTTCACGCTTCCCAGCCCGAGTCCCACAAGAAGACTTACACGAAACTCTTTCCAGATGACTTTCAGATAGTCACTAATTTTAACCTCTCCCAGAGCCATTCCTCTGATAATCAAAGTGGAAGACTGGGAACCTGCGTTTCCTCCTGTATCCATAAGCATAGGGATGGAAGCCGCCAAAATAACCATCTGTTCTATTATCTCCTCATATTTACTGATTATCGAGCCTGTAAAAGTAGCAGAAATCATCAATACAAGGAGCCAGGCCAATCTATTTCTAGCTAAGGTCAGCACAGGAGTATCTAAATACTCTTCTTTACTTGGAGCCATTGCCGCCATTTTCTGAAAATCCTCTGTATTCTCCTCTTCAATGACATCTACCACATCATCTATAGTTATTATTCCCACAAGAAGATTATCTTTGTCCAGCACCGGCAATACATTCAAGTCATATTTTTTAAAAAGTTCCACCGCCTGTTCCTGATTGGTAGAAGTTTTTATTGAGAGCACATCTCTCTCCATTATATCAGCTATTATCTCTCTGTCGTGGTTGTGCAGAAGTTCTTTTAAGGAGATCTGTCCCTCAAGTTTTCTATTTTTATCTGTCACATAGGCTGTGTCCAGTGTCTCTATTTTCCTTGCATTTCTTCTGATATATTCCAAGCTATGCCCTACACTCCAGCTTCTCTTCAACGACAGAAACTCTATAGTCATAAGGCTTCCAGCCGATTCCTTCTCATAAGATAAAAATTGGTTTATAAGAGTTCTGTTTTCCGGTTTGCAGTTTTTAAGAACTCTCTTCACTACCGCCGAAGGCATCTCCTCTAGAAAATCTATCATATCGTCAAAATAAAGTTCCTCCAAAAGATTTTTCAGTTTGGCATCATTTATAGATTCTACAATTTTTATTTTTTCATCTGAATCCAGATGAGCAAAAACTTCTGCTGCTGTATCTTTATTCAAAAGTCTGAATATGAGTACAGCTTCCTTCTCATTTTTTTCAATAAACTCTGCCAGATCAGCAGGAGTCTTCTCCTCCATAATTTCCTTTAGCGTTTTTAGATCTCTTGTATCCAAGAGCTCTCTGATTCTTGCTTCCATCTCTCTCTCCTTTTGTATAGGAGATTTTTGAGAAATACAAAAAGACCCCTATACCATCATTATTAAATTTTCAGTTTTCAATCTGGGTTTGGGATAACTGTCCATCTGTAATTCTCCTTTCGATTTTATGCTGGATTTTTAATCCAATTTCTCACATTGTATCATGTTAATCTATCTTATTCAAGAAAATAACTTTTCTTGATTTTTTCTCAAAAAAATGTTAAAATACTCTTTGGACATTAGTTGTAATTTACAACCAATAAAAACTTAGGAGGTCTCTTTTGAAAAATAATGAATCACAAACTGATAAAATATTATTAAATGAATCCATAACAAAACTTTTGGTAAAATACTCGGTTCCTGCCATAATCGGAATGCTGGTAAGTGCCCTTTACAATGTGGTGGACAGAATGTTTATAGGAAATATACCTGAGGTGGGAGCCATTGCCATCACAGGTATTGGGGTTACCATGCCCTTTGTTACAATTCTTCTTGCCTTCGGTATGCTTTTGGGAGTAGGGGCCGCTGCCAATATTTCAATCAAACTTGGACAAGGGAAGAGAGATGATGCTGAAAAAATAGTAGGAAATCTTCTGCTTCTCTCTGCTCTTGTGGGAGGTATCATCACAGTGGTAGGATTAATTTTTTCTCAGGAAATTCTTACAGCTTTCGGAGCAAGTAGCGAGAGTCTTGTCTATGCGGAAAAGTATATGAATATCATTCTGGCTGGATCAATTTTCAATATTGCAGGATTTGCCTTGGGAAATACTCTTAGAAGTGATGGAAGTCCTAAAATTTCTGCAGCTATCATGGTATTCAGCTGTCTACTCAATATAATTTTAGACCCTATATTTATCTTCAAATTCAATATGGGGATAGAGGGGGCCGCCTATGCAACTATTTTATCTCAAATTCTAACTTTTATCTTGACTGTGGGTTATTATCTGAGCAGATATTCCAATCTGAAGCTGAAAAAAGAAAACTTTTTCTGGAATATGGAAATTTCAAAAATCATCCTTATAATAGGGCTCCCACCCTTTGTTATGCAGCTTGTAAATAGTCTTATCCAGATTATAAACAACAATATCCTCAAGGCTTACGGAGGAGATTTTGCAATTGGTGCCATGGCTACTGTAAATGGTATCGGGATGCTCTGTCTTATGCCTATTTTCGGAATTGCTCAGGGATCTCAGCCCATCATCGGATATAATTACGGAGCTAAAAATTATGATAGAGTTAAAGAAACTATCTATAAGTCGGGAATATTTGCCTTCCTTCTCCTAGTTATCCCATATTTTATAGTTCAGTTTTTCTCAGATTCTGTTATAAAAACTTTCAATAGTGATCCTGCTATTGTGAATATTGCTGTAAGAGGACTAAAAATATATACTCTTTGTTATCCCACTATTGCCATAGGAATGGTTGGAAGTCAGTTTTTCCAAGCTATTGCTAAGGCTAAAATAGCACTTTTCCTTAGTCTTTCAAGACAGGCACTGATTCTTATTCCTGTGACTCTGATTCTGACTCCTATCATAAAATTGGACGGAGTTTGGGTAGCACAGCCAGTCTCAGATTTTCTTTCTGCAATACTTGCTTCATACTTTGTAATAAAAGAATTTAGAAAATTTGACGTTCTTCAAAAAGAGGAAGATATAGAAGAGGAAATTATTGAAAATTTAGTGGAGGAGAGATGCATCTAGAACTGAAAGAGACAATTGGAAAATATATAACCATACTTTCCAGAAAGTCCCATCTTTTCCTCACAAAGGAGTTGTTGGAAAATCAGTGCGACATTCTTCCAGGTCAGATAATGTTTCTTATGACTCTCTACAATCATGGAAGCGTCCGTCAGGATAACTTTCACCAGCTCCTTCATATAGACAAAGGAAACAGTGCCAAATCACTCAAAAATCTTGAAGAGCTTGGATATATCTCTCGGGTACGAGATGAAAAAGACAGAAGGGTTTACAATGTTTTTCCTACAGAAAAAGCTTTGGAACTTAAGCCACTTATATTTTCAATTTTAAAAAAACTGGATAATTCTTTGGGAAACAATCTTTCTTTCCAAGAATACAATCAACTTCTGACTCTTCTAAAAAAAATCTAGTTGCAAAAAAATCCCTCCAAAATAATTTTGGAAGGATTTTTTTATTTTTTATCCCATAATCAAATTAGGTAACCACAATGTTATCATAGGAATAAATGTTACTGCCATCAGATATAGGAACAACATTATATAGAAAGGTTTCAGCGATTTGGCTATTTTTTCTATAGAGATATCTGCTATGGAACACCCTACAAAAAGAGTTGATCCTACAGGTGGTGTCAAAAGCCCTATTCCCAGATTAAGCATCATTATTATCCCAAACTGTATAGGATCCATTCCTATCTTTGCAACCACAGGCATCAGTATAGGAGTAGTTATAAGAATAAGAGGAGCCATATCCATTATCATTCCTAATATGAGAAGTACAAGATTTACAAGTATCATTATTACGAATCTGTTATCTGAAAAATCTAATATATAATTTGTGATATACTGTGGTACTTTCAACATCGCCATCATATATCCGAAAGCACTTGAAGTGGCAATAACTGCCATTACCATAGCTAACGTTCTCAAAGAGTTTTTCAGTACAACAATAAAATTGCTGAGTGGTACATCTTTATATACAAAATAAGTTATTATGAAGGCATATATAGCCGCTATCGCTGCTGATTCCGTAGCAGTAAATATCCCACTTACAACTCCGCCCATTATAATTACGGCAGTCATAAGACCTAAAAAACTTTCACGGACAATAACTTTGGCTTTAGCCATGGAAATTTTTTCCCCTTTAGGATAATTTCTCTTTACAGCTATCCAGTAACTCAGTGCCATAAGTGTGAGTCCAAGTAATACTCCTGGGACAATCCCTCCCAGAAAAAGTTTTCCAACTGAAAGGCCTCCTGCTGCCACCGAATATATTATCATATTGTGACTTGGTGGGACGATAACTCCTTGAGTAGATGAAGTTATTGTCACATTTACTGCATAGTCCTTATCATACCCCTCTTTTTCCATCATAGGTATCATTATTGTACCAATAGATGAGGTATCCGCAACAGAAGATCCTGAAATTCCTCCAAAGAACATGCTGGAAAGTATGTTCACCATGGCAAGTCCTCCACGAACTCGGCCTATTATAACATTGGAAAAATCTATAAGCCTTCTAGAGATTCCTCCCTGCCCCATAATTTCCCCTGCTATAATGAAAAAAGGGATCGCCATAAGAGAGAAACTTTTTACTCCCTCCACCATTTTTTGTGCCACTACAATCGTGGGAATTCCCATATAAAGTGCCGTTACTGTAGCCGAAGCTCCAAGAGCAAAAGCTATTGGCAGACGTATCACCAAAAACAGAAACAGGGACCCTAAAAGCATTAATATTTCCATTATCCTCTCTCTCCTTTATTTTTTATAATTGCTATAAGATCAAACAACGCATAAACTGCTATAAAAAATCCTGAAATAGGAACTGCAGCATACTGAAATGTTGTAGGAATTCCTAAACTTGGCATAACAGAATACCATGTCATCTCGGAAAGTTCATATCCTTTTATTAAAAGTATTACTCCAAAAGTAATAACTAAAAGTTGATCAAACATACCAACATATTTTTTTACCGATTTTGGAGCTCTATCCATAAAATACTCAATACTTATATGTATCCCCATCTTTACCCCTATAGCCATCCCTATAAAAGAGAACCAAATCATACAGAGTAGAGCTAACTCTTCCGACCATCTCGGAGTAAATTTAAAAAAATATCTAGATATGACCTGCCCACCAATAATCAATATCATAGAGCTCAAAAGTACCATTCCCATATATTCCATCAACTTTTCCATTTTATCAAAAATGACCTTAATAAAATTCATTTTCTCCTCCCTGTTTTTAAAGAAAAAGGGAGAGCGGACTCTCCCACAGCTTCTATTTTGTATCTTTTATTTTATTTACAACATCCATATATTTCCCTGCAAATTTAGTATACAATTTCTCAACAGCTTTTTGGAATTCTTGCTTTTCTCCATCTGTCAGCTGCGTAATTTTTGCTCCGCCTGCTGCAACTTTTTCCAAAGATCTAGTTTCTCTCTCTGCCCAAAATTCTCTCTGCTTTTTAGATGCTTCTTTTCCAGCTTCTATAATTACCATTTGATCCTCTTTAGAAAGTGCATTAAATTTTTTATTATTAATTAAAAGCATCTCTGGAACCCTTATATGCCCATCTTCAGTATAAAACTTTGCTACTTCGAAATGACTTGTAGAATCGTAGCTTGGAGTATTATTTTCTGCTCCATCTATAACTCCTGTCTGAAGAGCACCATATACCTCTCCAAAAGCCATTGGTGTAGGAGAAGCTCCCAAAGCTTGGATAAGATCCATCATAAGTGCATTGTCCTGTACTCTAATTTTCATTCCTTTAAGATCCGATACAGTTTTAATTTCTCTCTTTGTGTTATAGAAATTTCTCTGTCCTCCATCAAACCAAGATACTCCTCTCATATTATTTTTGACAAGTGCTGTCTGGAACTCATCTCCAATAGGTCCGTCTAGAACTTTAAACATATGCTCAGTATCTTTATAGAGATATGGAAGCATTAGTGCATTCAGTTTATCGTTGTATTTCACAAGAGGTGAGAGACTTGTTCTTACCATGTCAATAGCTCCGAACTGAACCTGTTCAATCGTTGTTTCTTCCGATCCCAGCTGTCCTCCTGGATAGACCTCAATTTTTATTCTTCCATTAGATTTCTCTTCAACCAATTTAGCAAAATACTTATCTCCCATTACTGTAGGATAGTCTTCTGCATGGTTATCAGCTAATTTTAGTACCACAGTTTTTCCCATTACTGTTACAGATAAGAGCAGTGTCGCTCCCAAAAGTGTTGCTCCCTTAACAAACTTTCTCATTTAAACCCCTCCCTAATTTTTTTAACTTGAATACAAGTATTTTAACATTTGTTTTCAACGATGTCAACAAAATTTTAGAACATTGTATTCTTTTTAAGTTCTTTTTTTGTTTTTTGCAAACACTATAATTTACAAAATTGTCAAATATAAAAAAAAGAGAAGATTTTGTCTTCTCTCTTAAATCAGTTACCTCTAAAAAATATTATTTAAAATATTCAGGATATTTCGTCTTAAATATCTCTATTTTCTCTTTAAAATTTGAAAGATGTTCCTCCACAATCGCACCTATTTTTTCAGAGGATTTATCTTTTAATATCTCATAAATTTCAGTGTGCTGCTGTATCGTTTTATTCCCTTTTATATTTTCAAGAGCATCTAAAAATCTAACCCTATCATAGTGGGTACATATATTTTGAATCCCTTCCCAAGTTATTCGCCTTTTTGCTATCTTGTATATCTGTTCATGAAAATCATTATCCAAAGTAAATCTTTCTTTGACATCTCCACCAAATTCGATGTTACCTTTCTGTAGGTAAAGATTTTTATATAAAACTTTCAGCTCTTCATCCTGTATATTTTTTATAGCACATTTTAAAACATCTTTTTCTATCAATTTCCTTACTTCAAATCCCTCTTCCACGAAATCTAAATTAATTTTTGAGATAAATGTTCCTCTTTGAGGATAAACTTCAATCAAATTTTCTGCAATTAACCTTACAAAAACCTCTCTCACAGGAGTTCTACTTACTCCCAATCTACTGGCCAAGTCGACCTCACTTATACTCTGTCCTGGAAGAAGTTCCAAACACATTATTTCACTTTTCAATATTTTATAAACATGTTCTCTCGAATTTTCCTTCACTTTACCTAGCAAATTTCCTACACCTCTAATCTAATAATTTTATTTTTCCATTCAATCAAGTTCAATTATACCACGGAATTTCAAGATTATTAAGTTTCAATAATTTGAAAGGGGGCAGATAAAACATTATCCCCCCCCTTTCAAAACGCTCTCGTTTTCCTTTTTTACTTCTTATTCAATATTTTTTTATCTCTAAAATTTTATATTCTAATCAAATTTTATTACTACTTTACAAACCTGTTCAGGGACAGTTTCTATCATCTCTATCCCCTTCATTGTATCTTCAAAATCTATAACATGAGATATTAATTTTTCTGGATTTAATTTATTTTCATTAAATAATTGAACCACTTCTTTAAATTTATACGTCTGGTGTCTAGATCCTCTAATATCTAATTCCTTTATAGTTATTCCTATCTGAGCTATATCCGAAGTTTCTTTTGTGAATCCCAAGCACATAACTCTTCCTGCAACTGAAGTTATATCTATTGCCTGTTTAAATGTCTGTGGCATACATACAGCATCAATAGTTACATTAGAACCTGATCCGCCTGTTATTTCACGAACTTTCTCTAACGGATCTTCATTTTTAGGATTTATCGTATAATCTGCTCCCAACTCTTTAGCAACAGCTAGTCTCTTCTCATTGAAATCTGAAATTATAGCTATCCCACCTTTTAGTTTAGCCATTTCAAGTACACATAATCCTATAGGTCCAGCTCCTATAATAAATACATAATCTCCAGGTCTTATATCTGCCCTCCAAGTTATCTGCGCAGCTATCGTATAAGGCTCTATCATGGCTGCAGTTTCCCAAGGAATTTCATCTTTAAATTTAAAAAAGTTTTTTTCAGGAGCTGTATAATACTCTTGGAATCCTCCGTCCACATGGCATCCTCTAACTGTAAGCTTTGCACAGGCATTTGGTCTTCCCGACTTACAAGCATAACACTCACCACAAGCAATCATCGGCTCAAGAACAACTTTATCTCCTTTTTTCAAAGTACTTACATTTGAAAAAGTATCAATTACTTCACCTACAACTTCATGTCCCACTACTCTTGGATAAGTTGCCACAGGAGATGTCCCATGATATATATGCATGTCAGATCCACAAATTCCTACTGCTTTAACTTTTATAAGTACATTATTATGCTCATCTATTTTAGGTATTTCTTTCTCTATCAAAACCATTTTTCTCGGTTGTTCAACTTGTAAAACTTTCATATTTCCTCCCTCATCTATTCTCTTACAAAGACTTTAGTTTTTCCCAAACAACATCTTCCACAGGTATTCCTAACTCCATATTTTCTTTTCTTTTCATCAATTCGAGTTCTCCAGGGTAATAAATTTTTCCATTTTCTTCTACTGGATCTGATCCCTTGATGTAATCAAGAGTACTATTCACTATCTCTTCAACTCTTGATGGATCTGACATTTTTTCTGTATCTATCGCTATAAGAACTTGAGACAATCCATATTCATCGCTTCCTAATTCCCCTACTTTCTCAACAGAATTTCCATCAGAAAGCACACTGGCAATTACATCCAACATTATTGAAAGTCCAGATCCCTTCCAAAATCCAATAGGTAAAACTCTCCATGTTTTTTCGATTTCCGCAGGATCTCTCGATATCTCACCATTTTCATTATACCCACCTGGAACTGGAAGAAGCTCTCCTCTCAATTTTGTCGCTTCCATCTGCCCATAAGAAAACTGTGCTACCGCTACATCTGCAACAACTGCCCCCTCTTTTCTAGGTGCAGCGAATATTACAGGATTATTTCCGATTCTTCTGCTCTTTGCTCCCCATGCCGGCATATTAGGCTGAG
>JBOFCM010000165.1:0-6665 GCA_051646055.1 Fusobacteriaceae bacterium | reverse complement strand
GGAGTTTTAGTAGCTATTTTAGGTTATAATTTTTTTGGAACAGAAAAGAATATTGATTCGGTAAAAGAAAAAATAGTTGTAGAGCATTCTGGTGGAATCACGGAAGTTGTAAAAAATCCTGAAAATATAGTTGTTTTTGACTATGGGATTCTAGATACGTTGAATTATTTGGATGTAGAGGTAAAAGGTGTAGTAAAATCAAGTCTACCAAGTTTTTTATCCAGATTTCAAGATGAGAAATACCAAAATGCTGGAGGATTAAAGGAACCTGATTTTGAAAAAATATATGCTATGCAACCTGAACTTATTATAATTTCAGGAAGACAGGAGCCTTTCTATAAACAGCTTTCAGAGATAGCTCCTACTATTTATCTTGCTACAAATGGTGAGGATTATATAGCTAACTTCAAAAAAAATCATGAGATTATAGGGAAAATTTTTGGAAAAGAAGAGGAAGTAAAAGTAGCTGTAGAAAAAATAGAGAAGAAAATTGAAGGGATAAAAGAATATATTACGAATAAAAAATATACAGGGCTTGTAACTCTTTCTAATAATGGAAAGATATCAGCTTACGGAGAAAAATCTAGATTTGGAATGATTCACAGCTATTTTGGCTTTAAGGGGTTGGATGAGATAAAGGCTTCAAATCATGGAAGTTCTGTGACATTTGAGTATGTATTGGAAAAAGATCCGGACTTTCTATTTGTAATAGACAGAGCTGCTGTAGCTGGGGGAGATGTAAAAGCCAATAAAGCTTTTGATAACTCTATTATTCATTCTACTTCAGCATTTAAAAATAATAGAATAATATTTTTAGATGCCGAAGTTTGGTATAACTCCACAGGTGGAATTTCTTCAACTGAAAAAATGATTTCAGAGATGGGGAATTTAAAATAAAAAAATAACAGATTAAATTTCCATTTAAAAATTATATATTTTAAAAAACTATGATATAATAATGTCAAGTTGTAAAAATATAGTTTTTTGGAGGGTTTGAATAATGGAAATAACACATAAAAAGAACAAAAAGAATAGAATTTTATTCTTTCCTGGGTTTTTAATTTCGGTTATGGGGTCTGTGCTTTTTTCTTTTGCTACAGGTCTCTATCTTTTGGAGACAACAGGAAGAGGTCTGCTATATGCTATAAACATTATTTTATTTACAATACCTCTTATAATTTTTGGACCTTCTCTAGGAAATTTAGCTGATAGATTCTGCAAAAAGAAACTTATAGTCTTGGGAGATTTTTTGAACTTTCTCCTGATGGTTGGAATATATTTTTTGTGGGATAGGACAGATAAAGTTTCTTTAATATATTCTGGAACATTTTTATCCAGTATATTTTCACTTCTGGTATCCATCTCCTTTTCCACAGGAGTTCCAAGATTTTTTGGGAAGGAATGGATAATTCAGGCTAATTCACTTTCTCAGATAATAAACTCTCTGGCCAGAATAATGGGTCCTTTTCTAGGAGGGATAATTTATGGGATGGGGAATATAAAGTTCTTTATTCTTTTCAATGGAATCTCTTTTTTAATATCCATGATTTTTGAGCTTTTCTTAGAGGTAGACTCATTAGAGAGTAACCGTACTGAAAAAAATTCCAGAATAAAAGATGGAATAGATTATCTGAAAAAGAATAGAGAACTCAAGGTTTTTCTGTTAAAATTTACCCTGATAAATTTTGCCGCAATAACAGCCATAATGATACCAGTGCCATATATAGTAAATCAAATTTTAAAACTGGGAAGCAAAATTTTTGGAATGGTACAGGGGTCTCTTCCTATAGGAGCCATCGTGGGAGCTGTTTTTGTGAATAGAAAAAAAACTGTTCTGACCGAAAAAGTTTTTATGAAGATCTTTGGTGTTTTTCTCATAAGTTGTGCAATACTATACTGTACATCTTTTAATTTAGAGAAAACAGGAGTAGCAGTTCCATGTGTACTGGCTTTGGCTATGTTTATATCTGGAATAGCCTTTGGAATACTGGATGTGACAGCTGCTACATATTTTCAGGAGAACGTTCCGGAAGATATTCGTGGAAAAATTATGGGGCTAATAACCGGTATAGTAAAATTTACAATGCCTCTGGCCTTTATAATATCGGGAAAAATTACAGATAGATACTCACCCTTTATGAGCATTGGTTTGGGGGGAAGTATAATTTTAGTGGCTCTTTTCTTTTTGACGGTCATTTCCTATGCCAGAAAAAAAGAGGGAGATAAAATTTCAGAAATAGCTTAAGAAAAAAAGCCCCCTTTTTGGGGATTTTTCTTTTTTAGAGAGATTTTAGAGGAGAATATCAAAATTGAAATTTTTATGGTAAAATGAAATAAAAAATAAAAAACTAGGGGAAAAAGATATGGGGGAAAATGTTATAGAGTTTCGGAATATTTCCATCGCTTTTGATGGTAGAGAGATATTGAAAGATTTTAATTTGAAAGTTTTGAGAGGGGAAAAGATTCTTTTGTCAGCTCCTTCAGGATCTGGAAAGACCACTCTTCTGAGGCTGATTTTGGGATTTCATAAACCTAAATCTGGGGAGATATATGTAGAGGGAGAAAAATTAGATGAGCTTTCAGTTGATAGAATAAGAAAAAAAATCGGTTATCTCTCTCAGAAGATGAGTTTTAGAAATCTTAGGGTGAAAGAAGTTATCGATGAAATTTTCTGTTACAGGAGTAACAGGGAAATTTTGTGGGAGGATAAGAGGGTAGAAGAGATTTTGGAATATCTGAAACTGGACAAAAAAATAATGCTTCAGGAGATGAATGATCTTTCGGGAGGAGAAAAACAGAGAATAGGTTTTTTGATAGCTCTACTCATGGACAGGGATATCTGGATTTTTGACGAGATAACCTCCTCTTTAGATAGAGAACTGAAAGAATTGGTGACTGACTATATTACAGAGAGCAAAAAAACAGTTATAATGATATCCCACGATAAAACAGAATCTCTAGAAAAATTTAGAAAGGTGGTGATATAGATGGCACAAGAGATAAGCTACATCTCACTTTTTTATTTTTTTCTAACAGTGATTCCCATCTTTGTAATAATGAGATACTTGAGGATAGATCTGATAAAAAAAACATGGACAGCGGTGGGAAGGATGACAGGACAGTTGATTTTGGTGGGAATATATCTTCAGTATATATTTACTCTGAATAACTCCATGATAAATATAGGATATATAACTCTTATGACACTGGTAGCAGTCTGGACAATTGCGGAAGAGATAAGATTCCGGGAGTGGAAGCTGTATCTGATACTTTTTATCTCGATGACAGCTCCAGTGATAATGAATTTGGTCCTTTTTAATATTCTGATACTGAAATTGAAGAACAGCTTTGATGCCATGTACCTTATCCCTATAACAGGAATGATATTGGGTAACAGCATGAACGGAGTTATTGTGGCCTTGGGAGATTTTATAAAAAATTTCAGAAAAAATCAGGATGAGTACCTCTTTGCCCTGGCTCTGGGAGCCACAAAGAACGAAGCTGTAAGACCATATATAGCAGGTGCTATTTCACTATCTCTCAAGCCCAATATAGCCATGATGGCAAATGTGGGAGTGGTATCTCTCCCGGGAATGATGACAGGACAGATTTTGGGTGGATCCCTTCCAATATTGGCTATAAAATATCAGATAGCTATCATGCTGGCAATTTTTACAGCTAGATTTTTTTCAACCTATATAGTCATGGAGCTCATATCCAAATTTTATTTTGACAGATTTTCAATTTTAGATGAGAGGTTTTAAAAAGATTTCGGAAAGTAGTAGGGCAAAAAAGGGAATAAAATTTTATTCCCTTTTTTGCCCTATAAAAATCTATTTTGTTAAATATGCATAAAGGAGTTGAGCTGTATTCCTTAATCCTTTAATATGGGTTCTTTCATAGGCATGACTTGCATCGACTCCAGGTCCTATAAGCCCGTGTTTTATCTGAGCCCCAGATCTCATTGCAGCACTTGCATCAGAGCCATAGTAATTATAAATATCCAGGTGATAATCTAAATTTTCATTCTTACATAGTTGGACTAACTTCTTTTTCAATTCTAAGTCATAGGGTCCGGAACTATCCTTAGCACAGATAGTAACTCCATACTCAGTAGAATTTTGCTCAGGTCCAGGGCAAGCCATATCCACAGCCACAAGCTCTTCAACTGTATCATCTAGGACTCCACAGGCTCCATGTCCAACCTCTTCGTAATTGGAAATAAAGAATATTGCAGTTTTAGGAAGAACAAGATTTTCCTCTTTTATCATTGTAGCGACTTCTATGAGAATAGCTACACAAGCCTTATCATCCAAATGTCTGGATTTTAAAAACCCGCTCTCTGTAACTTCAGTTCGAGGATCTAAACATACGAAGTCTCCAACTTCTATACCAAGATTTTTTGTATCTGTTTTTGTAAAAACTTCTTCATCCAATCTAACTTCAATATTTCCTTCATTTCTTACTGTTTCACCGGAAATAGAACCATAGGTATGGGATGCTGTTTTGTCAAATAAAACAGTCCCACGATACTCTTTGCCGTTGAAAGCTTTTACTGTGCAATACTCTCCGTCTATTGTTGCCCAAGGAAATCCTCCGATTTGACTGAGTTTTAATCGACCATTGGATTTGATCTCTTTTACCATGGCTCCCAGGGTATCCACATGGGCTGAAACAGCTCTAGAACCCGAACTTTTACCAGGTATTTTTCCTATAAGTGCTCCTTTTTTGGTAATTTCAACTTCAATCCCTAACTGGTTAAATTTTTCTTTAACAAAATGGATAGCTTCAGCAGTGTCTCCAGTAGGACTTTTTATCTCCAACAAATTTACTAAGGTTTGGACCATTCTTTTTTCTTGTAACATTTTATTCCCCCATTAATTTTTAGTTTCATATATTTCAATAGAGCTATTAGAAGATTTAAGAGGACCCAAAAGTTCTCCATATTTTTTAGAGTGTGGAGCCTGGGAATGATTTTTTAAATCTGCTTCTGTTTCCCATAATTCTACAAAAAACAGTTTGTTTTCAACTCCTGAATCTAGAAGAAAATATTCGATGCATCCCTTTTCCTCTCTGCTCGCTTCTATAAGGGGCTGGGCGATTTTTAAAAACTCTTCTTTCATACCTTCTTTAACTAAGATTGGAACTACAACTCTAATCACAATAATACCTCCAGAAAATTTTTTATTAGATTTAATAGAAGTATAGCTGAAAAAAATCGATTAGACAAGTGATTACCTAAATAATTAAAAAACTATCCTTGGAAAGGCTAAATTCTTACCTTTTGGTAAGTAGGGAACCAAAAGGTACATACTTTACAATGTTGCTAAATGGTTATATAATAGGGTATATCAAAATTCAGGAGGAAGCAATGTACCCAAGAAACTTTTCACATATTGGAATATCAGTTCCAAATATAGAAGCAGCAGTAAAATTTTATAGTGAGGTAATGAACTGGTATGTAATCATGGAGCCTACCCTTGTTCAGGAAGAGAAAGAAACAGCGATAGGAATCATGTGTATCGATGTTTTCGGAGAGGGATGGAAAGAGTTTAAAATAGCTCACCTTTCAACAGGAGACGGAATAGGAATTGAACTTTTCCAGTTCCCGCAAAATGACAGACCTAAACATGAGTTTAATCCTTACCCTACAGGAGTATTCCATTTTTCAGTAAAAGATCCTAACATTGAGGAGCTTACAGCTAAAATAGTTGCAGCAGGTGGAAAACAGAGAATGCCAATCAGAGAATACTATCCAGGAGAGAAGCCTTATAGAATGGTATACTGTGAGGACCCATTTGGAAATATTATAGAGATCTATACTCACTCATACGAGATGCACTACGGAGCGGGAGCTTATCAGCACCAGCTATAGAAGAAAGGGAGAATTTCTCCCTTTTCTTTTATTATTCTGAAAAAATACAAAAGATATGTTAAAATTAAGTTGAAAAAACAGATATGGAGGCAAAGATGGAAAACGACAGAAAAAGTAAGTACCTATGTTCAATAGAATACACACTTTCTTTTATGGGGGGGAAGTGGAAACCAATAATTTTGTGGCATCTGGGAGAAGAGGGAGTCCATAGATATGGGGAACTGAAAAAAAGAATGCCAGGTATCAATCATAAGATGCTTACTCAGCAGTTAAAAGAACTTGCAGATGACGGTCTGGTAGAGAGAAAAGAGTATCCTCAGATTCCTCACAAGGTGGAATATTCCATTACACCTAAGGGAGAAACTCTGATGGAAATTTTAAGAATGATGCACCAATGGGGAGTGAAAAACTAAATCCCATAAAAACAAAATTTATACATTGCCCTCATAGAGAGTCTCTACAAGGAGGGCTGAAATATTATTGCCCCAAAAAGTTCCGTCTAGGGTATAGGAATAAGTGGAGTTAATAGAATCAATCACTATATATTTTTTATTCTCCAGCTGAAGTAAAATCTCAAAAATTTTATCATAGCTCTTTCCACAGATCTCTTTTAGAGATTTAAGGCTTACAGTGTGATATGGAGTAGCACCGCTCAGAAGCTGGAGCCTTCTCTTTAAAGGGCTGTCTTTGGCATAAAAAGTCACGAATTTATTTAAGTTATATATCTCTAAATTTCCAATTCTTCCTCCGGCTCCAATTCCAATAGGAATGAGATCCTTCAGTTGGTGGA
>JBOFCM010000164.1:0-1056 GCA_051646055.1 Fusobacteriaceae bacterium | reverse complement strand
ATAAGTAGATTTACCACCTGAGCTTGAATGGAAACATCTAGAGCTGAAATAGGTTCATCACAAACTATAAACTCTGGATCAATTGCTAGAGCTCTGGCAATACCTATTCTCTGCCGTTGCCCCCCTGAAAACTCATGGGGAAATCTATTTATATGTTCCTCATTTAATCCAACCAACTTCAAAAGTCCTTGAATCTTTTTCTTTCTCTCCTCTCCCTTAGAAAGATTGAATATATCTATTCCTTCCCCGATTATATCCCCCACTGTCATCCTAGGATTTAAAGAGGCATAGGGATCTTGAAATATTATCTGCATCTTTCTCTTCAGGTCCTGTCTCTCTCTACCTCTTAAGGTATCAATTCTCTTTCCTCTATAGTAAACCTCTCCCCCTGTGGGTTCATAAATTCCCAAAAGAGTTCTTCCACAGGTTGTCTTTCCACATCCACTTTCCCCCACAAGGCCTAAAGTTTCTCCCTTTTTTATATAAAAGGATACTCCATTTACAGCCTTTAAAGGTTTATGACCTACCCAGAAGGTCTTCTCTAGATTCTTAATTTCAACTAACTTTTCCATGGGCTTCCTCCCTTACACTTTTCATGCTCCAACCAACATTTGCAAATATGTCCCTCCTCCACAGAAAAAGATTCAGGAGGTACTTCCATACATATTTTCATAGAGTAGTCACATCTATAGGCAAAACCACAGCCCTTAGGTGGAGCTATTAAATCAGGAGGCGTTCCCTTAATTGCATAGAGTTCACTTTTATTTTCACTGTCTATGGAAGGAATACTTTTCATAAGAGCTCTGGTGTATGGATGTCTTGGGTTTTTAAATATGGTCTTGGTATCCCCAGTTTCCACAATTTCCCCAGCATACATAACCTGAATTCTATCGGCTACCCCTGCCACAACTCCCAAATCATGGGTAACTAAAATTATTCCAGTGTTCATATCCCTTTGAAGATTTTTCATAAGATCCATTATCTGGGCTTGAATGGTAACATCTAAAGCCGTAGTTGGCTCATCTGCTATTAATATCTTTGGATTACAGGCAAGGG
>JBOFCM010000163.1:0-3005 GCA_051646055.1 Fusobacteriaceae bacterium | reverse complement strand
AAGTTCTAAACTTTCTGGTTTTTCCAGACAAGTATGCCCAAATAGATATGGAGATAATCAGAAACCTTAAATCTAAATATGCAATAAAGCTTTATCTCCTGGTAATAGATCACAAAAAGCGAGGAATTTTAGAGCTGACAAAACAGGAGATAAGGGAGTGTTTTTCTCTTCCAGAAAGTTATTCTAAAAACCGTAAAAATTTTTCCAATAAATTTCTCCTTCCTACCCTAAAAGAGTTGGAAGATGTGGCAAAACTCAAACTGTGTTGCACTTTCAAAAAAAATTCCTCTTTTTATGGATTGGAACTTAAAATTGAAAGAAAGAATATTGTTTTTACAAAAAAAATTCTGGAGAAAATAGAATTTGCCAAAAGAAACAGGTATATAGAAAAATCTTGGGACAAAAAAACTTATGATTTCCTTCTGAATCAATTTGAGGAGTATGGAGAGGAAAGAGTAAGGCGTATTCTTCAAAACGCCTATGAGAAGCTCAACAGCCCCATAAAAACCACTCTGGCAAACTATCTGATGATACTTTCAAAAAAAATTGAGGTGGATATCCAGGAAGAGAAGAGGGAAAACTCTTTTCAAGGTGGAGAGATCAGTCTAGAGAAAAAAAGAAATTCCAGTTGGGAATACTACAAAAGCCTTCCAGAATCAGAGCAGAAAATTTACAGTAATCTTGCCCGGATGTTATTTGAAGAGAAACTGGGTACAAAAAAATATCCAGAGGAGTGTTTCCAGGTTGCTTTTCGCTCTATGATAAATGAGATAATAGAGATGGAATAGGGCAAGGTCTGATAATATAAAATATATAAAAAATAAAAAAATAGGGATTAAAAAAGCCTGGAACACATCTAAATCCAGGCTTTTTTATCATTTTACAATCTTGTCATAACAATAAAATGGTTTTTCTTTTCCTAAAAATTCCATCTCACCAGCTAATTGAAATCCGAATTTTTTGAAAAGAGAATTCATCTTATCATTTATTGAATATGTGTCTGTTTTAAGATAATTAACTCCATTTTCAAGAGCCAATTTTTCAGAAAATTGTAGAAGAGATTTTCCGATCCCCTGATTTCTGAAATTTGAGTTTACTGCCATTCTGTGGACAATCATAGCTTTTTCAGAAGATTGCCATCTGATATCCTCATATTCAGAAGGTTCTATATAGTTTACACAGACAAATCCTCTTATCTCACCCTCTAATTCATCTACATAGAGATCTCCAGCCTGGATATCTTTTAAAAAATTTTCGGATTTTGGATAAGTTTCATCCCACTGAGTGTTGTTGTATGATCTCATCTCCTCAATAGTTGTAGCTATAATCTCCATAATTTTTACGATATCTGTTTTTACTGCTTTTTTTATCATTGTTCCTCCATTAAAAATTCTATTCTTTAATTGCTTTTTGCCAATCTTTACTGATATTTTCATATATTTTTTTTGTCAAATTTTCGATATTTTCAATCTCTTTCTCACTTAGCCCTTCAAAACAGACCTGAAGATTTCTATTTTCTTCAGCAATAATGAAATCATATATTTTTAAAGCCCTCTCTGTTGGATAGAGATTGTATTCTCTTTTATCTTTCTCATTTTGAGCTTTATTGATATAGCCTGATTCTTCCAGTTTTTGTATAGCTTTAGTTGTTGTTCCCTTATCTACTTTTAATATGAATGTGAGAGCTTTTAGATTTATACCTGGATTTTCACATACTCTTGTAACAAATGAGAACTGACCTTTTTGGAGGTTCAGTTTTTTATACTTCAAATCATTCATGGAGTGGATTGCTCTTGAGAGTCCACCTATATCTCTTAGTATATTGCTATTTAATTTTTTCACCTTTTCACCTTTTCACCTTTAGAAAATTATACAGTAATTATTATAACTTAATTTAGTTGAAGTTTCAACCTTTTTATTTCTGGATTTTTTTGGAAGTAATGTATGCAGGATAAGGTTTAGAATATATTCAGTTATAATCCAAATCAGAAAAGTTTATGTCTGAAGCTAGGCTTGGAAGTGAGCAAAAGCTCTGCTAGTTTTGCATCTGAGATTTTGGGATATTTCTTTTGGAAAATATAAGTTGCAATTTTTATCGGTTGTTTTTACTGAGAAAAAACAATATATCATTTGATAAATGTATTTAAATGTGATACATTGATTTCAAAAGAAACATTCGATAAAAATTTACGGAGAATTATGTTGAATGACTTTTATGAGGATGGAGAAATAAAATTATATCAGAAAGACAATAGAGGGTACCGGATAATAGAACGGGAAAATGATTTTATGCATATCTCAAATAAAAATAATCCGCTTTTCTATGGGATTTCAACCGTATAAGGTTTTAAGGGAAGCATACTAAAAAGACAAAGGAGAAGTGAAGAATGAAAGACAAAATAAAGGTTACAAGGAACATGGAGTTTCAGACGAAGCAGTTTAGAATACCAGAAAGTATAGGGTTCAAACTTAAACTCTATGGGGAAGATATTGATGCTACTGAAAATTCCATAGTAAATGAGTTACTGGAGGATTTTACAGAGGAGATAGATTTTAGGACTATGCTCTATAATTCTGCAATTTCTTCCAACTACTACAAGGAGAAACTCCTACTGGTATTTCCTTCTGAAGAACTTGGATTTTCTAATGAGGGAAACAGAACTACACTTGAAAAGAGTATAATGGTAGAATCCATTCTCACAAATCTGGGAAAAGCCCTCTTTAAGTATGGACAGAGTCATGAATCTGAAACAGATGAAGATAGCTCAGAAACGGGAGAGCGTATGCCAAAATTAAAATACCCGGTTTCTTACAGATACAGCTTCAGAGGAGAGCAGGAGATCAAGATTGTAGAGCATGATTCGGATACAGGCTCTACAAAGACTGAAAAGAGATATCTTTCAGGAGTTTTCAACACCTTTGAAGAGTTCCTGTCATATTTTAAAATCGAACTATCCAGCAACTGTGAAATTAAGAGGATCGCTTTGGATAAAGGTTGGGAAGAG
>JBOFCM010000162.1:0-2658 GCA_051646055.1 Fusobacteriaceae bacterium | reverse complement strand
CCTCTATGACTTTTTGAGCTCCTGAAGAGATAGCACAGGTGGAATTGGCAATTCTTATCCTGTACTGCCTATCTTCCCCAGAACTTTTTTTATTCTCAATCTTTTTATCTTCCTGAAGCGAAATTTTTTCTTCTCTCTCTCTCTCTCTCTCTTCCTCTTTCTCTCCCCTATAATTCCCCAGTATAGATTCCAGCATCTCGGGTTTTACTCTGCTGTATATCTTCTCATCTATTTTTATAACAGGTGAAAGGGCACACGCCCCAAGACAACGGGCTGTTTCCAGTGAGAAAATACCGTCTTCTGTTACCTGATTCTCCTCAATTTTTAGAAGTTTTTTGAGTTTTTCCAGGAGAAGAGCCGAACCATTAATATGACAGGCTGTTCCTGTACATACTACAATCTTATGTTTCCCCCTGGGTTCCAGTGTGAAATAGTTATAAAAAGTGACAACCCCATAGATTTTTGCCGGAGATACACCTATTTCTTCTCCTATATGCTTCTGAATATCCTCTGGTATATATCCGAAGATCTCCTGTGCTCTATGTAAAATGGAGATAAGTTCCAGCTCTGAACTACCTCTCCCTTCTATAAAAATATCCAGCTCTGCAAGTCTTTCTTCATATGTCATACAGCCTCCAAATTTCTATTTTTTATATGGAATCCTCATATCTTCTCAATTCATTTCTTAGATCTTTAACAAAAAATGCCTCTGGCAGTGTACGGTAAGCCATCTCCTCCAGACGGATCAAAGCCTTTAGCAGAGGGTAAAGATTTTTATCAAAGGTCATTCCGTTTTCTGCTGCTGCTCTGAAGAGAGACATTATCTTATGGGAAAACTGAAACTCTTTTATTTTTTTATTTCCAGCCTGAGCAAATATCTCACGGGAACGCTTTTTAAAATTGAGATATTTTTTGTCCGGAATAAGAGTTCTGGATAGTTTATTGAGATATCTAGTAGAGTTTTCATAGTTCCCCTCACACAGTTCCACCAGAAAATTATAAAAATTGATACGGAACTCATCATCTATATCTGTGATGCTATTGCAGTCTATAAAATAGACATCCCCCTTATCTCCTATTATGATATTTCCCGCATGGATATCTGAATGAAAACTCCCTATAACAAAAATATAAAAAAGATGATATCTCATGATTTCTAGAAACTTGTGGTATTTCATCTTTTTTTCATTCAAAATCTCCTTTACATTTCTGCCGCTGATATATTCTCCTACAATATAGTCCTCGGTGGAAAGCTCCTTAAATATACGTGGAAACTTCAGATTGTGGAGACGGTAGGAATCTTTGTAGTCCTCACATATCCCTGCCAGGTAGCCTGTATATTTTATCTCCTTCTTTAGATCCATTTTTTCCAGAGTACTCTCTTTGATATTCTCAATTATATCTTGGGCAAAAAACATTCTTGCCATCACCGGTGACATTTTAGAAAATACCCTGATTCCCTTTTCTATAGAATAGATATCATTTAGAAAATCTTTTTTTGATTTTTCATCTATAACTTTTATACTGCAGTCCATTCCATTTTTAAGGGTAGCTCTATAGACCTGTGTCACATGGCTGTAG
The DNA here is from genome assembly GCA_051646055.1 of Fusobacteriaceae bacterium. GTDB lineage: Bacteria > Fusobacteriota > Fusobacteriia > Fusobacteriales > Fusobacteriaceae > JAGNZR01. The sequence goes on along the minus strand of JBOFCM010000162.1, from coordinate 1,077 downwards.
GCAAAGGGGTCATTGTCATAAAATTCCAGATTATAGAATATATCTGAACGGGGTTTTACCATTCTCAGAAAATGTTTTGGTTCTGAAGGAAGGAGAGATGAGTGTATATCCATGAGATAGTAGCACATCTCTTCACTCAGCACATCTATTCTACGGGAATACTCCTGAGCTATTCTCACCCCCAAAAGTCCCATACTGGCTATTTTTTCAACTTTCGGGTATCTATTTACCTTAAAAGAGTGTATCAGTCCTAGAAAATTTAAAGTATTCATTGCACTCCTCCTATTTTTTTTATCTTATCTATAGTATAATATGAACAGAGAAAAATTTCTACTAAGGAGTATAGAATATGGAAAAAATAATAAGTTCTGAGAATAATAGTTATAAAAAATTCAAAAAACTTAAACAGAAAAAATATCGTGAAGAGATGGGATTGTTTCTAGCAGAGGGACATAAATTTTTGGATTTCCAAGAAATCCCAGAAGCTATCATTATAAAAGATAGTTACTATGATGAGATAGGGGAGAGAGTGGTGAGCAAGTTTCAGTATTCTGTTAAGACCTTTATACTGGACTCTAAACTTTTCAAAGAGCTTTCTACCCAGGAGAACTCTCAGGGTATTATTTTTGTTTACCCAACTCGAACAGGTTCAGTTGAAAAACTCGAAGACAACATAGTTGTCCTAGATCGTGTGGCTGATCCTGGAAATTTAGGAACAATAATCAGACTCTGTGATGCGGCAGGCTTCAAAGACATACTCCTTACCAAGGGAAGTGTAGACTGCTATAACGACAAGGTTGTCCGTAGCAGTATGGGTTCTATCTTTGCTATGAATATGGTATACATGGAGGAGAGAGAGGTTCTTTCTCTTCTGGAAGAGAGAGAATATGAAACTTTTGTTACAGCTCTGGCTAAGGATTCCATAAATTACAACGAGATAGTCCTCAAGGGAAAAAATGCAATTGTATTTGGAAATGAGGGACAGGGGGTTTCAGAAAACTTCCTGAATTTTGCAAAACAGAAGGTTATTATCCCTATATACGGTACAGCTGAGTCCCTAAATGTAGCAGTGGCTTC
>JBOFCM010000161.1:0-6496 GCA_051646055.1 Fusobacteriaceae bacterium | reverse complement strand
CTTTCTCTCTCAAAACCTGATCCACACTGGTTTTGGATTTTTCACTTTTTTCCAGTTCTTTCAGTATCTCCCTGGGATCTTCAGCTTTGCCCTTAAGAGTTTCCAGCTTTGCCCGGGATTTTTCCAGTTCAGATCTGTAACGGTCTCCTACCTCCTTTGAAAATCCTTTGTTTATTTTGTCGTAGATATCTGTTTCAAATATCTCATCAAAAACTTTTTTTCTCTCAGCACCCTTGAGCTTGTATATATTTATAAATTCATTCTGCTTAGCCACTATTATGTTGTCATAGGTATTTCCCAGGTTTCCCCCGATTCCCAGAAGAACTTTCAGTTTCTCCCTCACCTCATCCCTTTCAAAGATAATCTCATCGGGATTCTCCTTGTCAAAGATTCTGTAATATCCCCCACGGGCTTTTATGCAATTCTGCACAATATATGTCTTTTCATCATTTCCCTGAAACTCTATCTCGATAACCGCTTCTTTTTCTCCAAATTTTATAACCTGATCCTTTCCCGTGCTGTTTCCGTCACGGAACTTAGAATCAAAAAGTGTTATCCCTATAGCTTCCAGTACTGAAGATTTTCCGCTTCCGTTCTGTCCCAGAAGAAGATTCATTCCCGGTGCAAAATTCAGTTCTAACTCCCTATGTGTTCTAAAATTTTTAAGATATACTCTATCTATCCTCATCTACAATCATCCCCTCCAGTATCTGGTCAAACTCCTGATAAAATCTCTCAAAAGCAGAAGAGTCTCCCTCCCGCTGTATCTCTTTGAGATTTTCAAAATGATCTGAAAGTTTAGATTCTCCAAAACCTTCCCAGCTCTCTATTATCCCTCTTTCTATATTGGCTGTGGTGTCACTCTCTTCCCTAAATTCACCTTTCTCCTGAGAGTTTTCCTCTAAAAAAATAGGAAGTATATATGCCTTAAGTGCTCCCTCTTCCTCAGCTATTTTCTCAAGTTCCTTGCTGTTTATATAGATATTATTTTTTATTTTTAGTTCCACCAGTAAAAGCTCCTCTCCAGTCAGGTTAAGAGCTTTTATGCATTCTGAAAATCTTTCTATAACTCCCTCTTTCCTCTCGACTAGAAAACTTTCCTTTATACGCTTTCTCGGCTCTACAAGATGGTAAGTGTACTCCTCCCTCTCTGTATCGAAAATAAAGACTCCCTTCTCATCTGAACGTTCATTTATTACATTCCAGTATTCTGTGGACCCAGGTATAAAGAAGAAAGGAATCTCTCCTCGTGAAGGAGATGGATATATTTTTTTAGAGTGGAGATGCCCTCCTGCTACATACAGGGCTTTTCCCTTGAGAAGGTTGAGAGCCTGACTGCTCACCAGACCTGGGAGATGTCCTCCCTCCCCTCCTAGAGCAGTGTGAATCATCACTATATTTTTCTCTTCTCCATTCAACTCCTGGCTCAGAGCCTCTACAACCCTGTCTACTCCAAATCCAGGAAATCCAAGTCCATAAAAATTTATATTTTCTATTATCTCTTTCTGAAAAGAATATTTTCCCTTTTCATCTCTCCTGTACTCCAATCTTTTGGTCAGACCTCTTCCCTCCAGGTAGTGAAGCCAGGAATTTATCTCATCATATCTATTGGAGTTATCATGATTTCCCTCTGTTAGGAGGACTTTTATTCCCTCCCCATGAAGTTTTCTAAAAAACTCCTCACTTCTAGCTAAGATATCAGGAGTTAGATCTCTCCTATCAAAAAGGTCTCCGGAAATTATCATAACCTGTACTTTTTCATGAACTGCTAAATCCACCACCTGGCCAAAGGATTTAAAATAATCCTCATAACGCTTCTGGCTAAAATTTTCATTTCCAAAGGGACGCTTTCCCAGGTGTATATCTGAACAGTGAAGAATCTTCATAGCTCTCTCCTCCTATATATTTGTGCTCTACACATATTTCTCTCATTATAGATATTACCACATTATTAATCACAAATAAACTATTTCCCTTTGACTTTTTTCAGACTAGAAAGTAGAATTAAGTTATAAAATTGGGGAGGTATAGAAATTTATGAGAATAGGGGTTTTAACAAGCGGAGGAGATGCTCCAGGAATGAATGCCGTTATCAGAGCTATTGTAAAGGTGGCTCACTCTTATGGAATAGAGGTATTTGGAATAAAGAGAGGATTTGTGGGGCTAATTGAAAATCAGATAGCACCCCTGACTCTGAAAGACGTAGATAATATAGCTGAGATAGGAGGGTCCATACTCAAATCAGCCCGTACAGAAAAATTTTATGAGGACCTCTATGTGAATCAGGCTGCCCAGAATCTTAAAGAGAAAGATATCCATGGTCTTGTGGTTATTGGAGGAGACGGATCTTTCAAGGGAGCCGCTAAGCTCTCAGGTTTTGGGGTAAACGTTGTGGGGATTCCTGGAACCATAGACAATGATCTCCAGTATACAAACTTCAGCATAGGATTTGACACTGCACTCAACACTGTACTAGATGCCATAAGTAGAATTAAGGATACTGGCTCTACCCATGAAAAGGGAACCATTGTGGAAGTTATGGGAAGACACTGCGGAGATCTGGCTCTCCACTCTGCCCTATCAGGAGCGGGAGAGATTATCTCTACCCCTGAAAAGCCACTCACCCCAGATGAAATTGCCCTAAAACTTCAGAAAAATATCTCTGAAGGGAAAAGCGACAACATAGTCATCATTACAGAAAATATGTATAATATGGATGATCTCAAAGACTATATTGAAAAGAAACTGGGAATAGGAATCAGAAAAACTTCTCTCGGGTTTATTCAAAGGGGAGGTAAGCCTTCAGCCTTTGACAGATCTCTGGCAGGAAAGATGTCTATCCGTGCTGTGGATCTTCTTAAAAATTCTATCTCGGGAAGAGCAATCGGAATGAGAGATTACAAAATAATCGATGTGGACTTCCAGGATATAGATAGACTCCACTATGACAAAGAGGAAGATTATGCCTCTTTAAATCTTTTAATATAACCCTTTAAAATTTTTTTTCATTACTATCACTGAACTATCCTGTCAAGAGCAAAAATAAATTGTTTTTTTTCTTTGAAAATCACTAGATGTTGTGTATAATAATAAGTGAGTTTAATATATATTGAGAAAAATCACAATTTATTTTATATAAAATTAGGGGGATTAAGTTAAGATGATTATTGAAAAAGATAACAAAATAGAGAATATCTACGACAGAATAGAGGAACTTGTGGCTGCTTCTAATTCTGACATTTTAAATGAAAATGCCAATAAAGATGGAAAAACAATTTCTGTTCAGAGAGACCTGTTGGCTGGTATCTCTTCTAAAGATTTTTATCTTAACAGAATTCTTCCCAGTCATTTAAAAGAAGCCCATGAATCTGGTGCTATCCATATCCATGATCTAGATTATCTCCTATTCCGTGAGACCAACTGTGAGCTTGTGAATATTGAAAATATGCTAAACGGTGGATGCAACATAGGAAATGCCAAGATGCTGGAGCCTAACTCTGTGGATGTGGCAGTAGGTCACATTGTACAGATAATAGCTTCTGTCTCTTCCAATACCTACGGAGGATGTTCTATTCCCTACCTGGACAGAGCCCTTGTACCTTATATAAAAAAAAGTTTCAAAAAACATTTTTTAAAAGGTCTGAAATATGTGGCAAGATTAACTGGGGAAGAGATAGAAAAAATTTCCCAAGAAGAAGATGTTCAATATTCCAATAGAGAGCTAGAAAAAAAATACTCTTCTGCATTTTCTTATGCTGTAGATATGACTGAAGAATCTGTAAAACAGGCCACTCAGGGACTGGAGTATGAAATTAACTCTCTCTCTACAGTAAACGGTCAGACACCTTTTACCACTGTAGGTATAGGAACTGAAACTTCATGGGAGGGTCGTCTTGTACAAAAATATATTTTCAAGACAAGAATGGCAGGATTTGGAGCTAAAAAAGAGACTGCTATCTTCCCGAAAATAGTCTATGCAGTGTGTGAAGGGCTAAACTTCAACTCTGAAGATCCAAACTGGGATATCTCCCAGATAGCTTTCCAATGTATGACTACATCTATCTATCCCGATATCCTCTTTATAACTGAAGAGCAGTGGAAGAATGAAACCGTAGTTTATCCAATGGGATGCAGAGCCTTCCTCTCTCCATGGCATGATAAGGACGGCAAAGAGAAGTATTCTGGAAGATTCAACATTGGAGCCACTACCATCAATCTTCCAAGAATTGCCATAAGGCACAGGGGAGATGAAGCTGGTTTCTACAAGGAGCTGGAAGAACTCCTAGAACTCTCTAGAGAAAATTCTATTTTCAGAGCAAAATATCTGGAGAATACCCCTGCCGAAACTGCTCCTATCCTTTGGATGAACGGTGCTATGGCTAACAAAGAGGGAAAAGAGACTATAAAGGAACTTATATGGGGAGGATATGCCACAGTTTCCATAGGATATATAGGACTGAGTGAAGTTTCTCAGCTTCTCTATGGAAAAGATTTCTCTCAGGATATGGAGGTCTATGAAAAAACTTTCAACATTCTGAAATATATGTCTGAAAAAGTTGAGGAATATAAGAAACGTGATAACCTAGGTTTCGCCCTATACTCTACTCCTTCTGAATCTCTCTGCGACAGATTTGCACAGATTGACAAGGAGGAATTTGGGGATATTGTAGGAGTTACTGATAAAGGATATTACGATAACTCTTTCCATGTTTCTTCCAAAATTCAGATGGATCCTTTCCTAAAACTGAAGCTTGAAGTTCCAGGTCATAAATATGCCAAGGGAGGACACATCAGTTATATTGAGACTGATTCTCTAAAAAATAATCTGGAAGCTGTCCATGCTATACTGAAATATGCCCACTCTCTGGGAATTCACTATATGGGTATCAACCAGCCAGTAGACAAATGCCATGTGTGCGGTTTTTCTGGTGAATTTTCTGCCACAGAAAAGGGATTCCAGTGTCCAGAGTGTGAAAACAGCGATTCAGACAAGATGAATGTAATAAGAAGAGTCTGCGGATACCTAGCTCAGCCTGATTCAAGGCCTTTCAATAAAGGAAGACAGAAAGAGGTTATCAACAGAATAAAACATATGTAGGCGGTTTAGAATATGAACTATTCAGGAATTAAATACGGAGATATGCTTAACGGAAGAGGGATCAGAGTATCCCTCTTTCTTACGGGATGCTCCCACCAGTGCCAGGGATGCTTTAATCCCAGCACATGGAACCATAAAACAGGTACACCCTTTACAGAGGCAACTCAGGAGGAGATATTCCAGTATTTTTATAAATATCGGAACATGCTAACTGGATTATCTCTTTTGGGAGGAGATCCAACTTTTCACACTAATATAGAACCTCTTAAAAAATTTGTAAGGGAATTCAAAGAAAAATTCCCAGAAAAAGATATCTGGATCTGGTCAGGATATACCTGGGAAGAGATTCAGATGGATGACTCTCTTTTCTCTTTAGTTTCCCTCTGCAATGTACTCATAGATGGAAAGTTTCGGTCAGAAGAGAAAGATACTTCCTTAAAATGGAGAGGTAGCAGGAATCAGAGAGTTATAGATATACAGAAAAGTATGACAGAAAAAAGCCTCAACTTTTTATAGTTGAGGCTTTTTTTAATCATTTTTTTTCAGTATTCTCATGGCATTAAGAACGGCTAGAAGAGCCACTCCCACATCGGCAAAAACAGCCAGCCACATAGATGCATATCCAAGCACTCCCAGAATCATAACAATAGCTTTTATTCCTAGAGAAAAGACCACATTCTGAATCAGAATTCTCTCTACATTTTTAGAAATCTCAATACCTGTTTTAAGTTTTCCTATATCATTATCCATTATAACCACATCTGCAGCTTCTAAGGCAGCATCACTTCCTGTTCCACCTAGAGAGATTCCCACATCTGAAAGTCTGAGAACCGGAGCATCATTTATTCCATCTCCTACAAAGGCCACACGGTTTCCAGTATCTTTTTTAATCTTCTCATACATGTCCATCTTTTCATCTGGGAGAAGTTCTGCAAAAACTCCATCACTGCCTATTCCCAGCTCTTCCGCCACCGAAAGTGCATTCTGCTTACGGTCCCCCGAAAGCATATAGGCCTTTATTCCTTTATCTTTCAGATAGGTTATCAGTTCTCTGGAATTTTCTCTCATGCTATCCCCTATAAGGTAGCCTCCTGCATATTTCCCCTCTACTGCCACATATACAGCTGTTCCAAGTTCAGGAAACTCCTCTGCAGAAACTCCATATTTTTCCATAAGCTTTCTATTTCCCACAAGATACTGTTTTCCAGCATAGTTTGCTACTATCCCATATCCATGTTCCTCACTGAAACTGTCAAAAATTAGATAGCCTGTTCTTCCATAATGCTGGACAATAGACTTTGCCACAGGGTGAGTTGAACCGCTTTCAATGGCCAGGATAATCTCTCCCACCTCAGGATCTACCGTATCTTTCAAGACCTTAAAATTTCCTTCGGTAAG
>JBOFCM010000160.1:0-20750 GCA_051646055.1 Fusobacteriaceae bacterium | reverse complement strand
GAAGAAAATCTCTTCCCCTTCTACGAAGTAGAATCCAATCTTATTGTTCCTGTAGAAACAGCTTCAGACCATGAGGAGTACGGAGCCTATACCATAAGAAAAAAAATAAATAGCAGAGTTCCTGCATTTATCAGGGATCCCAGGGATGAGTTTTTAGATAAAACTTCAATAAAGTGTTATAATATAAATTATGGAAAATTAAAAGAGGTTAAGGATTTTCTGTGGGATATAGAAAAAAAAGAGAACCGAGAAAATTTTCTGAACTCCATAGAGGATGACAACTTTTACCCTCTTCTCATAGAGGGAGGAGAGAGTGCAGGAGAAAAACTTTTAGAGGAGTTTATAGAAAAAAAATTGGATCTTTATCATCTCTATTCCAATAATCCATCTCAGAATTTTCACTCGGGGCTCAGCCCTTTTCTCCATTTCGGCCAGATCTCTCCCCACTATATATATCATAAAATTATAAACAGTGGAAAAAATCCAGAAGCTGTCCAAGGTTTTCTGGAGGAACTCGTGGTCCGAAGGGAGCTGGCTTTCAACTTCTGTTATTTCAATAGGAACTATTGGGATTTCAGTAAAATCCTCTCCTCCTGGTGCTATGAAACTTTGGAAAAACATAGGGAAGACAGAAGACCCTATCTCTATACTCCAAGTGAACTGGAAAACTGGAAAACCCACGATCAATACTGGAATGAAGCTCAGAAATCCCTAGTAACTCAGGGGACAATGGATTCCTACCTAAGGATGTACTGGGCAAAAAAAATTCTAGAGTGGAGCCCAGATGCTGAAACAGCTTTCAACCTAACCCTCTATCTCAACAACCGTTATTTTTTAGACGGAAGAGATCCCAACTCCTTTGCAGGAGTGGCCTGGTGCTATGGAAAACATGATAGGGCCTGGACAGAGCGGGCTGTTTTCGGTAAAATAAGATATATGAATGAAAATGGACTTTTAAGAAAAATGAAGAAAAAAATAAAATTATAGAGGAGTTAATATGAGACTGGATAAATTTTTAGTAGAGTGCGGTATATGTAGCAGAAGAGAGACGAAGGACCTGATAAAAAATAGACTGGTATTTCTGAATGGTGTTCCTGCAAAAACTGTAACTGAGAACATAGTTCCTGGCCAGGATAAGGTGGAGTTCGAGGGTAAAACTCTTGAGTATAAGGAGTTCCGTTACTATATAATGAATAAACGTGAAGGATATATAACTGCTGTGGACGACTATCGTGACCCAACAGTTATGGACCTGCTTCCTGAATGGGTAAACCGTAAAGATCTTTTCCCTGTAGGAAGATTGGATAAAGATACAGTAGGACTTTTGCTTTTTACAAACAACGGAAAATTAGCTCATGAACTTATCTCTCCAAAAAAACATGTGGATAAGATTTACTACGTGGAACTTGAAAAGAACATAAGTGACAGTGATATGAAACTTCTAGAAGCGGGAGTAGATATCGGAGGATATATAACTAAACCTGCCCAAGCTGAGAGAGTTGCAGAAAATAAAATCTATCTCAATATCCAGGAAGGGAAGTTCCATCAAGTCAAAAAAATGATGCATGCTGTAAGCAATGATGTAACTTATCTAAAGAGAATCAAATTTGGAAATCTTGAATTAGGAAACCTTGAATTGGGAGCTGTTAAAGAGATCAATATAGAAGATATTTTATCAAAATAATTTATTTTCCATAAATAAACTTATAGGATTTTAGGTGACAGAATGGATATTATAGAACGACCAGAACACGGCCTGACACCTTCCCGTAGAAAAAAACGTACCCGGGAAGAAAAAAAGACGATATTCGATATTTATCGTAGCGAAAAAACAATCAAGGATTATCTCTTCTATCTGAAAGATTTTCTCAACTATGTCTATGAGGGTGACACCCCTATCGGACAGGAGGAACTTATAAATCTTATGACAGAGATAGAGAAGGATGATATAGATGACTATCTTGTCCATCTCATCAGCGAGAGAAATCTAAAAAAAACTTCTGTGAATAAAATCATATCATCTCTCAAATCCCTTTACAGAGAACTGGAAAAAAATGGAATAGACAATCCTTTTAAGCATGTCCAGCTTTTTAAAACTTCTAGAGATTTAGAAAATATACTGAAGCTTTCCTACGAGGATATAAAAACCATACTGGAAAAATATCCTGTTAGGGGAGATAAAAGTTACAGAAACTCCCTTATACTTCAGACACTTTTTTATACTGGGATGCGGAGTAGCGAACTTCTAAATCTCCAGTTCAAACACCTCTTAAAACGTGACGGAGAGCATTATATAAAATTGGAAAAAACCAAAAGTGGAAAAGAGCAGTATAAACCTATGCATGATTACCTGGTAGAAAAAATAGCCAAGTACAAGCACTATGTGGAAAAAATGTATCAGCCTTCAAAGGAGGATCTGGAAGAGATGTTTCTCTTTCCAAGTTCCTTTGAAAAAAATACCCAGATGTCCTACCGGGGACTTTACTCCCTTATACAGGATATGGGAAAAATTATAGATAAAGATATAAGTCCTCATAATGTCCGTCATGCAATAGCCACAGAACTCTCCCTCAACGGAGCGGATATTTTAGAGATCAGGGATTTTTTAGGACATGCTGATACAAGAGTAACCGAGGTATATATAAACGCCAAATCTATTCTGGAGAAAAGGGTACTGGATAAAATCCCTGTTCCCAGGCTGGATTAAAAAAGACTGTTAATAAAATTTACGGAAAAAGGAGAAATATGGAAGTGAAAAAGAAAAAAGTTATCATAGATTGTGATCCTGGGATAGATGATTGTCTGGCTCTTCTGCTGGCACTGAAATCTCCCGAACTGGAAATAATCGGTATAACAATCTGTGCAGGAAATGTTCCTGTGGAACTGGGGGGAATCAATGCCTACAGAGTATTGAAACTTCTAAATAGAACAGACATTCCTATCTATTTAGGAAACAATCAACCTATCAAAAGAAAACTTATCACTGCCCAGGATACTCACGGCATGGACGGAGTGGGAGAGATTCTAGAAAAAATTGAACTTCCTGAATGGGTTCTTCATAAAGGAGCAGAAAATTTTATAATAGAAAAACTGAGTGAAAATGAAGACATATCTATCATAGCTTTAGGTCCTCTGACCAATTTGGCAAAAGCTGTTCAGCTGAAAAATGATATTCTGAAAAAAGCTGAAAAAATAATCACAATGGGGGGAGCTTTCAGAACCAACGGGAACTGTTCCCAGGTAGCTGAGTTTAACTACTGGGTAGATCCAGAATCAGTGAATATAGTTTTTAAAAGTATTAAAAAACCTATAGAGCTTGTTCCTTTAGATGTAACTAGAAAAATAGTCCTCACTCCTAACTATAGAGAATATCTCAGACAGATCCCTTCTCCCCTTGCAGATTTCATTTTCGATATAACTGGATTCTATGTGGACTTTCACTGGATGCAAGAGAGAACTTTAGGATGTGTTATAAATGACCCTCTTGCTGTGGCTCAATTTATAGATCCTACAATCTGCTCAGGATTTTATAGCAATTTAGAGTGTGTAGAAAGTGGTCCTGCCATGGGACAATCTCTGATTGATGTGGGAAATTTTTACAGAAGAGATGAGAATGTATTTATCAATACCGAGGTAGACGAGAAGAGATTTTTCAAAATGTTTTTCCACAGACTTTTCCCTAATCAGAAGGATGACTCGGATATGATAATAAGAAACTACTAAAAGTCCAATAATAAAAATTACAGAAAACAAAAGAAGAGTTTAATCGATATATTTAAAAATTATCGAGACAGCTCACAACTTCAGCCTGGAGGCAATTTTTCAGAAAAAAATCTCCAGGTTTTCTCATAAAACAGCATAATTATTCAAAATAATTATTAAAAAAATAATAACTTATCATATAATTAACATTATATACAGTTTTGTTATTCAATCTTACTGAATAATTATTAATTAGTTATAAAACGGAATAAGAATTATTTTTTCTGATCTGTAATTTCAGTTTTAAGAGCATCTTAAAACTTTGTTCGATTAATCTATCGAAAAGAACTTTTAGATCGTTAAAACGGAAATAAGAGAGAAAAAGTTAGATTTCTATATGAATCCCCCTCCTCCTCCGACTAAAGTCCTTTAATAACAATTACAGAAAAACATATTTTAAAAAGGGACTTTATACCACACTTTTGAGTTACAGATAAAAAACTGTACATCTCTGCGAAATTGGTGTATAATATATAGGTGGTCTATGTATATTAAAAATTAGGTTTTAATGTTATAAGAGTACCTTTGGGTGTCTTTCCTATGATATTAGATTTGTAATTGCAGCAGTCATAATAATAACAAAAGGAGAGAATTTATGAACTTTGCTAAAAGAGAAAGCCTTAAAAAACAGTTTAAGGTCGAAATATTCAAAGGTACAAAAGTTGTCAATGAGGAAAGTTATGACTTTATTGAAGGTAGAAAATTTTTTCCTGCACCTGAAGAAGCGGTAAAATATATAAATCAATTAAAGGACAAGTTGGAAATAAACTGGGTTATCAGATACTTTAAGAAAGTTGAAGAGAACTGGGAACTTGTAGAGATCATAGAACAGTAATTATAGAACAAAAGAGAGAGTTCCTCATGGAGGTTCTCTCTCTTTTTCTATAAAATTACAGACTCTCTAAAATAGCTTTAAATGAATTCCCCTATATAAATACACATATAATTTTTAGGAATGCACTATAATCGATTTTACAGCCCCTAATAAAAAAGAACTATTTTTACATAAAATAATGCTTCTATCTTATGTATTTGTTTAGCTTATTAACAAATTCAATTGGATTCTTGATAGGGAAACCTTCTATCATCATCCCTTGAATATACAGGATGTCCGCCAAGTCACTAATCTCCTCATCTTTTTCTGCTGACTGAAGTCTTTTGAAGATAGGATGTTCAGGATTTAGTTCCAAAACTTTCTCGGCTCTGACACCCTCGTTTCCAGGTATTTCAGAAAGAGTTTTCTCCATCTCAAGAGACACAGGACCCTTTGTAGAGATAGCTACTGCACTCTCTCCTAAAGAGTTGCTTAACTTAATCTCCTTCACATTTTCCTTGAGAATCTTTGCCATTTTCTCAAGAAGATCTTTATTGTTTTCCTCCAGCTCTTTTGTCTTTTTCTCATCTTCCTCTGATTCAGGCATTTTGAAATCAGAATCATTCACAGATTTAAAAGATTTTTCCTCATAGTTCATAATGGATTTTATTGCGAATTCATCTATCTTATCAGTTAAAAAGAGAACTTCTAATCCCTTGTTCAGAAGAGATTTCACTTTAGGGTGAGTTTTAAGTATTGAGATATCCTCCCCCGAAACATAGTATATCTCTTTCTGCTCCCCATCCATATTTTCAGTGTATTCCTTCAAGGTCACATACTCATCCTTTTTAGATGATTTGAAAAGAAGCAGGTTCTGAAGTTTTTCCCTGTTCATTCCAAACATATCCTGGACTCCATACTTTATATTTCTGCCGAAAGCCTCCCAGATCTTAATATATTTATCTCTGTCGTTTTTAAGAGTTTTTTCAAGTTCACCTATAATTTTTTTCTCCAGATTTTTAGCTATAGCAGAAAGCTCACTATTTTTCTGAAGAATCTCTCTAGATATATTGAGAGATAGGGTATCACACTGAACCAGTCCCTTTACAAAACTCAAATATTCAGGTATAAGCTCTTCACATCTATCCATTATAAATACATTTTTTGTGTATAACTGGAGTCCTCTTTTGAAATCCCTTGTATAAAAATCATAGGGAGCTTTTCCTGGAATATAGAGAAGTGCTGTATACTCCAAACTTCCTTGAATATCTAGATGCATATGATGCAGGGGATCTTCCCAGTCATGGAAATTAGATTTATAGAACTCATTATATTTTTCATCGTTCAGCTCATTTTTAGAAGTTTTCCATATGGGTTTAGTCGAGTTTGCTCTCTCTTCCCCAATCATTATAGGGTATTTTACGTAGTCTGAGTATTTTTTTACAAGAGATTTCAGTTGATACTCCTGAAGATATTTCTCATCTTCCTCTTCCTCTCTTATATGAAGAGTAATTTTAGTTCCTCTCTCCTCTTTTTCTATCTCTTCAATCTCATAACTTCCATCCCCTTTAGAACTCCACTTTACTCCCTTTCCAGAGTATGGAGATTTTGTCTCCAAAGTGATTTCATCCGCTACCATAAATGCTGAATAGAATCCTACTCCAAACTGTCCTATAATATCTGTATCACCTTTTTTCTCACTCTCTTTAAGAGAATCTTTAAAGGCCTTGGAACCTGATTTGGCTATGGTTCCTATATTTTCCAATACCTCGTCATAACTCATTCCTATTCCGTTATCTTCAATTATAAGTTTTTTGTTTTCTGCATCAGAAGATATCTTTATCTGAAACTCCTCTCCTGACTTTAATATTTCAGAGTCAGTAAGGCTTTTAAATTTAACTTTATCTATCGCATCAGAGGCATTCGAAATAAGCTCTCTTAGAAATATCTCCTTATGGGTATAGATAGAATGAATCATTAAATTTAGAAGTTCTTTTGTTTCTGCCTGAAAACTTTTTTGTTCTTTTCTCATTTTTTCCTCCCTGTTTTTGGCACTCTCAGCCTTGCTTGGCTAATAATTTATATCAATTTTTTTAGTATTTGTCAATAATTTTTTTGACTCTCTAAAATCATATATAACAAAATCCCAGGTGGAAATCTCCCCGGGATTTTTAAAAATGCGTTATAATCGATTTTACGGTGCCGTTCTAAAATTCAACTTTTCCGTCTGGTTTTATCTCTGCTACCACTGTCTTTTTATCTTCACATAGAACTTTTAACTGTCCGCAGATCTGAAAGTAATCTCCGAAATGCATAGGGACTATTTTTTCAGGAGCAATTTCATCTATAAAATATAGTGCCCCCTTATATGCTCTCTCTTCTAGTCTAGGATCAACAGGAAAAAATGCCAAATTCAGAGTTTTAGATTTCAAGTAAGTTTTTATATCTTTGACTATACTCTTATAGCTCTTCTCCATGAAAGCGGACTCCTCTTCATTGTCTTCATCTCCCCAATCCCACCAGTTGAGGTCCCCACCGTGGAATAAGATTTTATCTCCGGTATCTATAAGAAAAGATACACCTATATCTGTGGATCCGAAAGAGTGAACAGTAACTCCAGAATATATGAAAATGCTCTCATCTCTTCCTATAAATTTTGTTCTCTCATCTCTAAAATCATAAGCCTCTGTTACATCATTGCTTATGACATAAGTTATATTCTCTCTTAACTCTCTCCATTTAAAGATATCTTTTGAATAGTGGTCATGGTGTCCATGGGAAACAAAAACCACGATTTTTTTATCCTTAGAAACTTCATTTAAATAGTTTTGAACAATATTCTCATTCCTAGAAGAGTCTCTATAGAAGTCGAATATAAAAACGTTTTTAGAGTCTTCATATATAAATCCGCTGTTAAATATATAGGTTATCTTCTCTCTCTTCATAATTATCTCTTCTTCTCTGGAACTATCTCTATCCAGTAACCGTCAGGATCATTTATAAAGTAGATTCCCATTTCAGGATTTTCAAAACAGATAACCCCCATCTCTTTATGCTTTTTATATGCTCCCTCATAATCATCAGTTACAAAAGCCAGGTGAAACTCCTCATCTCCAAGGTCATAAGCCTCTTCACGGTCTAAAAGCCATGTAAGCTCAAGAGTGAAGTGTCCGTTCTCATCTCCTAAGTAAAATAGCTTAAAGCTTCCATCCTCAGGTTCATAAGTTCTAACTATCTCTAGTCCCAGTGCATCTCTGTAAAAATCTAAACTTTTTTCATAGTCCAGCACATTAAAGTTGAAATGGTTAAATTTGAATTTCATAATCTCTCTCCTCCTGTATTTTTAGAATTAGAATCTGTATCCTAACATCAGTGAAACCTGATCCATAGAATCATATTTTCTAGAATCTTCCAGTTCTGTCCTTGAGTAAAGTATCTCTCCCTGTAGGAAGCTGATATTCATACCTAAACCGGCCCCATAAAAATATGTTGCCTCTGGGTTATCTCCAGAAATTTTCTCTTTTGTATATATAGATTTTCCTGCTTTAGCTACAAGATATGGTTTTATTCCTATAGGGAATATATTCCATCTAGCAAGAAGATATGCTGGAACAGTGTCTATATCCAATGCAGAATTTCCCCCATTATACTGGATTCCTGCTCCCACATCAAACAGCAGAAGTGACTGAGTAATTTCAAGTCCCACTGCTGGTGCATAATTTTCTCCAGCCTTTTCTCCTGAATAGGTTTTTCCAGTTGTGATTCCTCCGAATCTCAGATGTGTATCTAGAGAATAAGCTGTCATTGACAGGGCACAAAGTGCTCCTAAAAGTAATTTTTTCATAATATTATATTTCCCCCTATTTAAAACTTACTGTATTTTTCCCGCTGTGTTTAGAATAATACAGTGCCTCATCTGCATCTTTTATAATTCTGGAAAGTTCCTTCTCTCCAGATCTGTTTATTCCTACACCTATACTGAGAGAAACAGAAATATTGCCTATCTTTATGTTTCTCGCAGAATTTAGAATTCTGTCTGCTATCTTTTCTAATCCTAAAGAATCGGAGTGGGTAAGTACAAGAAATTCATCTCCTCCCATTCTCACAGCATAATCTTCTTTTCTTATATTTATTTTAATTATATCGGCCACAGATTTTAGCACCTGATCCCCAGTTTCGTGACCCCGAGTGTCGTTTACCTCTTTAAAATCATCTATATCTATCACTATAGCCGAGACCCCTTGAAACTCCATATTCCCTGAAATTTTTTCTTCAAAATAATTCCGGTTAAAAATTCCAGTAAGTATATCTACATATGCCTTTTCATTCAGCTGTTTTTCTCTATTTTTTTGTGCAGTAATATCCCTTACCACACCTAAAATTCCCACACTTCCATCTTCAAGTTCAATTTTTCCTTTAAAAGTCTGATACCATTTTCCAAAGATATTTTCTTCTTCAAAAAACGTCCCCTCTTCCAAAGCTATCGTAGTATTCTTTTTGCATTTTTCTGCCATAGCCTTAGGAACTAGATCCGATTCTGTTTTTCCTATTACCTCTTCATAGGTTTTTCCTAAAAATTTCAGATAGGAGTTATTACAGTATTCTATCTTTTCGTCTCTATTCAGATAGAATATGAAATCCTCAATTCTATCCAGAAAAATCTGTAGTTTCTTCTGACTTTTTTCCTTTATCTGAAGACTTTTTTCTAGAATTTTTTTCTCTGTTACCTCATGAATCTCAAGCTGAATAAGTTTTTCAGCTCCTATATATATAGGATATCCTTTTAGTTCGAATCTCCCATCTCTTTTTATTTTGAATCTATCTGAAAAGATTTCCAAATCAAAAATAATCCCATCTTGATTTTCATAGACATTTTTCAATACAGATGTTATGTCACAGGTCTTACAACTCTCATTTGACCCACAAATCAAATCAATACCTATATTACGGCAATTGAAAATATTTCCAAAACGATTCTGTATTTTTTCAAAATCAGTTTCCTCATCTACAAGGAGCTCCCTCAAATATTTGTTCAAAAACTTGAGATGAAAATCTTTATCAACTATCGCAACACCTATTTTTAAATTGTCTAATATTTCATTCAACATCAAATCACCTCAATATGTCCTTATCTTTATATTGTACAACACTTCATATTGAAAAATCAAGGATTTTCCCATTTTAAAAGGCAGGTTCTCACCTGCCATCTGTTTTTTACTTAGTTCTGAATGTTGTACAGTCTACATGCCCACGTTTTTGATGCATATGTATCTCTTTAGCGGAACATTCTAAAGCATTGTTATAGTAGCAGTCTTTCACTTTGCATGAACCTATACCGCCCATTGCGGCCACTCCCGCTTTTTCTGCTCCTACCATATAGGTATCACAAACTGGGGTATCATCTCCTACATTTATCCCATATGTATGGCATCCTCCATCTTTGTTGTAAACACATTTCATTGCATCACAATCTTTAATTTTTGTCATTGGCATATAACACATTCCTCCTTACATATTTTGGTACAATAATATACTGTATTATCCACATCTTTCCTTTTTTAGATTAGATATTTTTATTTTTTATCTAAAGCATTCTGCACTGCTTCTTTAAGTCCTCTAGAAGTATATGTTGCACCTGCAACATCATCAATACCTTCTGTGGATTGTTTTTTCAGAATCTCCTCTGTTATCTCTTCAATTGCGGGATCAGCATATTTCGGAGTATCCTCGTGGCTCAAAACTTTTATTCCTAGAATTTTTTTCCCTTCTAATTCTACCTCTACTTTCATATCTCCTTTAAAAGCAAAAGCTACTCCCTCTTTTTTTATAGTTTTTGAAAAAGTGAGTGTGGAAAGAGTTAAAATTGCCAATATCATTATTTTTTTCATAATTTCCTCCCGATTATATAGAATTAGTAATTATCCATTTTTTTGACTTGCGGAGCAGAATCCACAACCTACACAAATATGACCCAAAGAAGCTGTTTTTTTAGTTTCTAATTTTTTTTCAGTTACTTTATTTCCAGATTTTTGATTTTCTCTGATAGCTTCAGCATGACCATTTCCCATTCCTAAAGAATGATATTTCAGCATCTCAGCAAGATTATCCATACATGAGGTATAGCCAGTCAACACAGCTCCAGTACAGTGATTGTCATCTAAAAGTGCTACTACATCTTCTACTTTTTTTCCTTCGAGAAGTATACCCAGTGCTCTCAAATTTCCATTACATCCTCTTTCAGCTGAAAAATGAGCAATTTTACCGTCTTTAACTTCTACAGTCATTTTTTTAGGACAAGCTCCATAAGGAACTTCTGTAAATTTTACATCTTTTGCTGCTGCTTCGACACCTTTTGTAACAGTTAGTCCAAATACCAACAGAAAAGCCGTGAACATAATTTTTCTTTTCATCTGATTCTCCTTTTAAATTTTTTTGTTTATTATACTTTATGTTTACCCTAAAAAACTGTAAAAATCAAGGTTTAGAGAATAATAATATTTTTTTTATAAAAAAGAAACCTATGTTACCGATTTTTTTTATAAAAAGAGTTATACTTAAAACATAATAAAATATCGAGGGAGGTTTCAATGTTAACATTTAAAAATTTGAAAAATGAAGAAGTTTTAAAACTGGAAAATCAGATTCAGGTGGGTAAAAATTCTGTGAGCAGTTTAGTTCTAGCTCAAAAAAACGGCGTAGGGCTAACTCTCTTTGCCTTTGACAAAGGAGAAAGTATCGGGACTCATTCAGCTCCTGGAGATGCTATGGTCATAGTTCTTGCAGGAAAAGTAGAGATCACTATAGGAAGTGAAAAATATATCCTAAGTCAGGGGGAATCCATAGTTATGCCTGCCAATATTCCCCACTCACTTCTAGCTCTAGAGGAGTTCAAAATGCTCCTTACAGTGGTAAGAATAGCTGGAGAATCAGCTATGACAGGAATAAACAATATCGAAAAGTCTAAGATTATGAAACTTCAAGATTCTCTTCACTACAATAAAGGGGGAATCGTAAGTAAAAGAATTTACCAGAGGGAAAGTGCCACATCTATCCTATTCTCTATTAGTGCAGGGGAAGAGATAGAGAACAACAGGGTAAACAATGATACTCTTATCTTTAATCTAGAGGGGACTCTTAGGGTAAACATTGAGGAAACTGACCACATTCTAAATTCAGAAGAGATAATACTCATCCCTGCTGACAGGCTCTATGAGATTACAGGAGAAACAGATTCCAAATACCAGCTTATAGAGATGTAAAAATAAAAAGATTGTAATGTGGATCTATCTATGGTATAGTAATCCAAATAAAAAAATAAAAGGAGAGAAGATATGTCAAACACAAAGTTTAATGCTTACTATTACTATTATATAAGGTGAAGGTTAATATTTAAAATATTAGCCTAGTTTTGCTTTATCTAAAGTATACAATAGGCTGATAACTTTGTGACAACTTCTATATTTTTAGAAACTCATAGGTTCTACAGCCTATGGGTTTTTTTTAATTTAAAATATGGAGGTTTAATATGATCGGATCGGATAGTATAAGCAAAATTATAAAAGAAAGTTTCTTGGCAGACTGTATTCCCATGGTGACAATAGTTTTTCTTGGTTTTTTCTCAGTGTTAAAATGGCAATCAGGGATAATTCCCGCTCTTTTAGGTGGGATAACCTTGGCTGCAGCCATAAGTTTTATAAGGGGATATTCCATGAGGGAGATTGAAAACGCAATGGGACAAGGGGTAAAAATTATATTTCCAGCCCTTTTGACAATAATTTTAGTTGGATTTATAATCAGTAGCTGGATAATGGGAGGAATAATCCCGGCCATGGTATTTTACGGTTTCCATATGCTGAGCTTTAATTTTTTCCTTCCCTGGGTAATGATTCTCACAGGAATAACGGCCCTTATGACAGGCACATCTTTCACCTCCATAGGGACCATCGGTGTATCTCTTATGATAATCGGATCCCAGATGGGATTCCCTCCTAATATAATAGCTGGAGCCGTTGTTTCTGGAGCTTTTTTAGGAGATAAGATGTCCCCTCTTTCAGATACTACAAACATTGCAGCCTCCCTGGGAGAGGTGGACCTTTTCCAGCATATCAGATATATGATGTGGGATACTGTTCCTGCCTTTCTTCTTTCTCTTCTTATCTTCGAGAGAATAGGAAGAAGATTTATAGTCAGCAGCAACTACACAGAGACACTATCTTTTCTGAACTCTTTGGAAGCTTCTTTCCATATAACACCCCTGCTTTTTATCTTTCCAATTATTATAATCCTGATGGGAATAAAAAAAATCCCCTCCAATATTGTCCTCTTTACTGCAGTTATTCTGGGATTTCTTTCTGGAATTATCTTTCAACCCTTTGAAAACGGGGAAATTTTAAAGAATATAATGGGAGGAGTCAAGCTGAATTTCCAAAATCCCACTCTGACAAAACTCTTTTCAAAAGGAGGAATATCTGAAGCAGGAAGTACAGCAGTAACCATAATTTTTATAGGATGTATCATAGGTATAATAAGGGAGTGTAATCTCCTGGAAAACCTTTTAAAAAAAATCAGTTCCTCTGTAAAATCAAGTAAACAGCTGAAAGCAGCAGTTTTTATACTATCCCTTATAATAGGAATATCCACTGGAGCACAGCTGTTGGCTATAATACTTCCCATATCCCTATTTTTGCCTCTGGCTGAAAAATTGGGAAGCCAGAATAAAGATCTGACCAGAATAGTTGAAAGTACAGGAACAGTTGGAATAACCCTTGTTCCCTGGAGTGTTCCCGGAATATTTATAGGAAGGACACTCGGCGTGGAGATGGAGTCAGTACTGCCTTTCTTAGTGTTCCCCATAACTCTTCTGGCATTCAGTCTGATTTTAAACGTAATAAAATCTAAAGATATTAAAAAAATAGATGGAGGCGAGGTAAGATATGAAGCTTAAAGTTAAATTTTTAGGAACAGCTCAGGATGCAGGAATCCCACAGGTGGGATGCAGATGTAAAATGTGCAGTAGCATAAAAAAAGGAGAGAGGGAAAGAAGACTTCCCGTATCCTTGGGAGTTTATCATGAGGAGACTGGGAAAAAATATATGTTTGAGGCTACACCAGCATTTACAGATCAGTATGAGAGGCTTCAGGAATTTGATTGTGAAAACGAGAGACTGGACGGTATATTTCTCACCCATGCACATATAGGTCATTATACTGGACTTTTCTATTTAGGGAAAGAGGCTCTGAACACCAAAAAAGTCAAGGTCTATGTAAGCGAAAAGATGAAAAGATTTTTGGAGAAAAATGCTCCCTGGGACCAGTTGATAAAAAGAGGGAATATAGTATGTGAAGTTTTTCAAGATAGAGTCCCTCTAGAGATAGCCTCTAATTTTCACGTGATTCCAATAGAGTTTCCCCATAGAAATGAGTATGCGGATACTTTTGGTTTCCTCATAAAGGGAACGAAGAAACTTCTTTTTCTTCCAGATCTAGATTCCTGGAAAGGGATAGAAGATAAGGTAAACGGTATATTGGAAGAGTGTGAATATGCTGTAATCGATGCAACTTTTTATAGCAAGAATGAGATTGGAAAAGAGAGGGGAAGAGATTACAGTGAAATCCCCCATCCTTCCATAGAGGAAACTGTCAAAGCCATGGAAGAGGGAGTTTTAGAGAGAAAAAATTGTAGGATAATATTTTCTCATTTTAACCACACAAACAGTGTCCTTAGTGAGAACAAATTAAGAGAAGATTTAGAACATAAAAACTATATCATTTCCCAAGAGAATCAGATTTTGGAGCTGTAAATTACCATAGCTAATATCAAAAAAAATGAGCCTTTGATGGGCTCATTTTTTTATTCTATTTCACAAACTCTTGATATCTTATCTCCACAACTTTTCCCACAACTCTCAGGCTATCACTTTTCCTTACGGGGATATCAGGATAATCAGGATTAATACTCTGAAGACACAGCCTGTTGTCCACCAGTTTCAGAATTTTTACATAGGTTTCTTCATTGAGGTCTGCTACCACTATTTTATTGAGATTGGATTCTAGATTATTGACAGCTGGATCTACCACTATATCAGACCCATCTCTTATCTTGGGCTCCATACTGTCTCCCTCTACTGTCATGGCAAAACACTTGGAATAATCCAGTCTGCTGCTGTTTATGAAAGGGATCGAGTTCCCGGAAGATTCAAAATTTAAATATCCCCTTCCTGCTGAAACTTTTCCTACCAGAGGTACTTCTATTATCTCACACTCGTTTTTCTTTATCCCTATGGAGTACTCCGGATCCTTGGCTTTTTTCCATATCTCTATAACTTCTTCCTTCTCCCAGTCCAGAAGAGAGAGATTGCTCAACATCTGATTCAGAAGTTTAAACGTAGGAATTTTTCTTCCTTTTTTTATATTGGTGAAATACTGCGGACTTATATCGCAGAGCTTACTCAGCTCCAGTCCTGTTATTTTTTTTCTTTTCATATAGAAATTTATTTTATCTTTAAAATCCACGGGATCACCTCTTGTTCTTAGTCATTTTCATAGTTAATTATAACACAAAACTTTAACTTTTTAAACTTTTATAAAAAAAATTAATTTTTTAGAATATTACTCTTGAAAAAATTAAACTTTTAGGATATAATCAAAGTGAAAAGTTTAATAATTAACAAAAAATATTATTTGGGGGTTTAATATGAGAATGAAAAAAATTGGAAACGATCTTGAAGTTACATTATACCTAAAAAAAATAAATAGAAAAATAAGATATATGGCTCGTGATGAAAGAGAGGCTTTTCAGATTGCCACTGAGCTTTTAAAATAATAAAGAGGTCACCTTTGTGACCTCTTTACCGAGTAGGAGTATTTAAATTTTAATTTGAAATTTTATCTTTAATCTTATCACCTACATTTTTAATTTCTTGACTTGCTTTCTCAGTAGTTTCTTTTACTTTATCAGCAGTCTGTTCAACTTTTTCAGCTGTTTTTTCAACCTTATCCACAGCAGCTTCAACCTTTTCGGTTACAGTTGCTTCTGTTTTCTCTACAGCATCTGCAGCTTTTTCAGTAGTCGCTTCAACTTTTTCAGTTACAGCTTCAGTGCTCTCTTTCACAGCTTCTTCAACCTTTGCAGGAGCTTCTGCTGGTGGAGTCTGCTCACTCTTATCACCTGAACATGCTACGATAAAAACAGTCAATGCTAATAATGCAAATAATTTAAAGTTTTTCATTTTAACTCCTCCTTAATTTAGGTACTCTATATATATTATTGGGGGAGTTTAAATTTTTTCCTTTTTTTTTAATCCCGAACTGCTAGTGGCATCATTATATAAAGATAGTCATTATCTCCAAACTGCTGAAGCTGGAACATGGAGTGAGAATCATTTCCTCTAATGACTATATTTTTGTCTACCATAGATACATATTCTAGGATATATTTTGCATTGAGAGAAGCTTTAAAATCCTCTCCCATTTTTATCATATTTACCCTCTCGGAAATTTTTGCACTTCCTGAACTGGCTTTTATCTCCAGTTTTTTCCCTTTAAAATCAAAGGCTCCTCCATACTTGAGCTCAGAACTGCTTTTAGATATGGAAATCACCTTTCTCAGAGAAGATTTTATCTCGCTGTTGTTGAACTCCATCTCCTTGGAAAATGAGCTGTTTGCCATGACTGCAGAGTAATTGGGAAACTGAAGCTCTATAAGCTTAGTTGCAAAGTAACTATTTTTCCATAGGAACACTAGATAGTTTTCATAAAATTCTACCTCTACATCCTCGTTCAATGAGTATTTCATAAGACGGATAAGGGAATTTACACTGTCTATAGGCATAGAGAAAGTTTTTTCTTCCTGTGAATTTATATTTTTTTTAAGATAAACCATTCTGAAGGAATCTGTGGCAACAAACTCTGCATACTCCTTCATAAAATTCATTCTCACTACATTTATCGCCAGATTGTCCGGTGACTGTGAGGCACAGAATTTTACCTTCTCCAGGCTCTCTTTCAGTTTCAAAGGATCAATCTCTGTAAGTTTTTTTGAATTTATTTTTTTTATTTGGGGATATAATTCGCTTTCCATTACGGAAAATTCTGCACTATGGACATAGAGTATATCTTCATGAAGTCTTATCTCCAGTTCTTCCACATTTAGAAGTTTTATATATTCCAAGATGAGTGCCGGTTTTATAACTACCTTTCCCTCTTCTCCTATCTTGCACTGAAGGGTTCTGATAAGATCGACTTCCATGTTAGTTCCACAGAAAGTAAGAAGATCTCCAGCTGCCTCTATATATATCCCTGCTAATACAGGTTTTACACTATTTTCTCTCAGGATAACCGAGAAATCCGATAATATCTCTACAAGTTCCTCTCTCTTTATGTTGAATTTCAATTCTGCCTCCAAAAATTTTTTTAGAATATTATTATTATACTATTTTTCATAAAAAAAGTCAAGGTAACTCGGCGGTCACCTTGACATTCTGCAATTATTGAGCTACAAGTATCTGCTGCCAGTATTTATTCTGGATAGGCAGTGCATCCTTTATGTCTCTCAGTATCTCAGTATTTTTAAGATCCTCAATCTGATATAGTGGAGTTGTCTCCATTAGTTCCTTGGCAGGAATATTTATAGATGGAATTTCCAGTTCATCAGCTATTGAAGCATATACCTCAGGTCTGTGGATAAATTCTAGGAATTTATAAGCATTTTCCAGATTCTTACTTCCCTTTGTTACAACCAGTGAATCTATATATGATACTCCGCCTTTTTCAGGAATTATAAAATCTGTATTTTCTCTCTGCTCATCATCCAGCTCTCTGTACACGTTATCAGAATATCCGTGAACCACATAGAACTCCCCAGTTGCAAATCCTTTCCCGAAAGACTCAGCATCAAATTTAACTATATTCTTTTTCCATTTTTTTACAAGTTCAGCAGCTTGAGCTACTTCAGATTCCACTGTAGTCTCAGCTTCATATCCCAGAGTCAGAAGAGCAGAAGTCATTACCTCTCTCATATCATCCAGAAGTGTCATTCTTCCTTTCAAATCCTCTCTTAGGTAGATAGAGAAATCTCTAGGATAATCTTTCACATATTTTTTATTTACTATTATTCCAGTTGCTCCCATTGCATAAGGAACAGACATCACATTCTCTTTATCAAAATACTGAACCTTTTCAAAAACAATCGGATCTATATTTTCTAGAGTGGATATCTTGCTTTTATCCAGATGCTCTATCATTCCCTCATTGTTAAGTATCTCTACATAGTCAGTTGACGGCATAAGTATGTCATACCCCTTTGCTCCGGCTTTCAACTTGGCAAACATCTCCTCATTGGAAGAATAGATATCCTCAATAATTTTAATTCCTGTTTCTTTCTCAAACTCCTGATAAACTGATTTTGGTATGAAATCAGCCCATGCATATATATATAGCTTCTTTTCCTCTTTTTTTGCTCCATTCTCCTTATCTCCACAAGCTAAGAAAAGAAATGGCAGTGCAAGTAACATAAATATTTTTTTCATTCCTGTCAACCTCCCGTTTTACTCATACTGAGTAGTTTTAATTTTGTTTATATAACAACCGGTATTATATAATTTTTTCCGAGTTTAGTCAACATTTTTCCTATGAAGCAATTCCTTGGCCTTGGGAGATCCTGGTGCTTCCAGATAATCCCTATAAATCTCCTGTACCATTGGATTTTCATGGGCTCTTCTTATTTTTTTATCTCTGTCTATGGAATTGAGACACTCTATTCTTTTTTTCAGGATACTGACATCTCCGTGGATGTATGGCTGACCTCCTCCTCCTACACATCCCCCTTTGCAGGCCATAATCTCAATTCCGTGAAATTTTTCCTCACCGCTTCTTATCATCTCCAGAAGTTTTCTGGCAGCTCCCAGTCCGTGAGCTATACCTATCTTAAGTTTTCTCTCTCCTATTGAAATTTCTGCCTTTCTGATATCATGAAAATTTTCCAGAGGTACAAATTCCAGATTTTCAACTTCCCCTCCCGTGAGAAGTTTATATGCAGTTCTTACCGTGGCCTCTATAACTCCCCCAGTTCTTCCGAAAATCACTCCTGCTCCCGAATAAAATCCTAGTGGATTATCCATCTCCATATCATCTAGTGCTCCGAATTCTACAGAGGAAGATTTTATCATATGAGCTAGCTCCCTAGTAGAGATAGAAAGATCGGTGTCATAATTTCCCTCCCTGGAATATTCCAGACTGTGTGCTTCCTGTTTCTTTGCTAGACAGGGCATCACTGAAACTACTACCAGATTCTCTCTGGAGATACCTATTTTTCTAGCCCATATCTCCTTTGCCACAGAGGAGAACATCTGCTGGGGAGATTTTGTTGTAGAAGCTATTCCCATGAGATCTGGAAAATCTTTCCGGAGAAAATTTATCCAGGCAGGACAGCATGAGGTAAGAAGAGGGAGCTGGAGCTTTCCATGGGAAAATTCTCCCTCTTCCAATCTTTTTTTAAATTCAGCAGCTTCTTCCATCACTGTGAGATCGGCTCCCCAGGAGGTATCGAATACATATTTGAATCCCAGTGTTTTCAGAGCTGTAGTTATTTTTTTCTCTACGTTGATCCCTGGAGGATACCCCAACTCCTCTCCTAGAGCCACCCTCACTGCAGGAGCTATCTGAGCTATTACAGTTTTTTCCCTTCTGGAGAGAATCTCCAAAAGCGTCCAGGTATAATCCCTTTCTGTTAGGGCTCCCGTAGGACATACCGCTACACACTGACCGCAGAAAGTGCAGTAGCTCTCCTCCAAACTTTTGTTATATGATGTGGTTATCACAGAATTTATCCCACGCTTTACTCCAGAAATAATATTGCAGGTCTGATAGGTATTGCACATGGTTTCACATCTTCTGCACATTATACATTTGTCCAGATCTCGACTTATGGCTCTGTTCTGCTCTTTCTCTATCCCCTTTGTTTTCCATGGATACCTGATCTCTTTTACTCTCAGTTCCTGGGAAAGATCTTGGAGCTCGCACTGACCTGATTTTTCACACACAAGACAGTCTTTAGGATGGTTGGAGAGTATGAGCTCCAGTATTCCTCTTCTTATATTTAGAAGTTCCGGAGAATTAGTTATAACTTCCATTCCTTCCCATACCTTGGTGGCACAGGAGGGAAAAAGCCCTTCCTTCCCATCCACTTCCACCACGCAGATTCTACATGAAGCACACTCGTTGGTATAGATTCCGTCTATTTCCAGATGGCAGAGATGGGGAACTCTTATACTGTTTCTCTGACAGACCTTTAGTATGGTTTCATCCCTGAAAGCTGTAAACTGTTTTCCGTTAATTTTTAAAGTGATATCCATCATTTACCACACCCTTTAAGATACTCAGATCTGAATTTTTTTATAGTAGAAAGAAGGGGATTTGGTGCACTTTTCCCCAATCCGCAGAGGGATGCTCTCTTTACAGTATTACCCAGCTCCTCCAGGAGTAGAAGTTTTTCCAAACTGCCTTTTCCTTTTGTAAAATCATCCAGAAGCTGATAGAGTTTTGTGGTTCCTATTCTGCATGGGGAACATTTTCCGCAGGATTCACTCCGGGAAAAATCCAGATAAAATTTAGCAACTTCGACCATATTGTTATCTTCATCCATGACTATCATTCCTCCTGAGCCCATCATGGTTCCTGCAGCCAGAAGATTTTCATAATCCAGTTTCAGATCCAGTTCAGACTCTGAAAGAGATCCTCCAGAAGGACCTCCTGTCTGTACAGCCTTAAATTTTTTTCCTCCTGGAATCCCTCCGCCTACCCTGTAGATAATATCTCTCAGAGTGACACCCATGGGAACTTCCACAAGACCTGTCCTCTCTATTTTTCCCACAAGGGCAAACACCTTGGTTCCCGGGCTTCTCTCTGTTCCTATACCCCTATACCACTCATAACCTCTGCTGATTATTTTAGGGACATGGGCGAAAGTTTCAACATTATTCACATTGGTAGGATATCCTAGATAACCTTTTTCTCCTGGATATGGTGGTTTTATTGTAGGCTCCCCTCTTTTTCCCTCCATGGAGTGTATAAGAGCTGTTTCCTCTCCGCAGACAAAGGCTCCCGCTCCCAGTCGTATCTCTATATCGAAGGAAAAATCTCTGCCAAAAATATTCTTTCCCAAAAATCCACGGGAACG
>JBOFCM010000159.1:0-6480 GCA_051646055.1 Fusobacteriaceae bacterium | reverse complement strand
ACTGTCATTCATCCTTGATAAAGTCCAGAAGAGATTATAACCAAAGCTGTACAGTTAAGAACAACAAAAGTGTCTATAAATACTGTAAGAATTGCTACAGCACCTTGCTGAGCAGGATGGTTAACCTTTGCAATAGCATGGGCATGAGGAGTTGATCCCATTCCTGCCTCATTGGAGAAAAGTCCTCTTGCCACACCATATCTCATAGCTGTTTTTACTGAAATTCCTGCAACTCCTCCTACTGCAGCTCTTGGAGTAAATGCTTCAACAAAGATAGCTTTAAATGCTGGAATAACAGCTTCTAAATTGAAAAGAAGTATGATAATACAAGCTAATATATATAGCCCTGCCATAATAGGAACAACTTTTTCAGTAACTGAAGCTATTCTTTTTATTCCACCAAAAAAAACAAATCCTGATAAAACAGAAATAACAATACCTACAATTAAGGGAGAGATTCCAAAGGCATTTTCAAAAGCTGAGGAGATTGAATTGGCCTGAACTGCATTTCCCATAAAACCAAGAGCCAGTATACATGATACAGAGAAAAAACCAGCCAAAAATCTTGCTACCTTTGTATCTCCCAGTCCATGCTTAATATAGTAAGCAGGACCTCCTGTTATCTGACCGTCAATTTTTTTCTTAAAAACTTGACCGAGTATAGCTTCTGCATATACAGTGGCCATACCAAAAAATGCACTTACCCACATCCAGAAAATTGCTCCTGGTCCTCCTGCTGCAATGGCTGTAGCAGCACCTGCAAGGTTACCAGTACCTACCTGAGCAGCAATAGCTGTGGCAAGAGCTTGGAAAGAGGACATACCATCTTCGTCAGCAGCCTTTCCATTGAGTGAAATTCCACCTGTTACTCTTTTTACTCCCTCCTTAAATTTCCTGATCTGGACAAAACGTAATCGGAAAGTAAAAAACAATCCTGTACCCATGAGAAGAGCCAGCATAAAGTTTCCCCAGAGAATAGAATTTAGCTTAACTACAAAATCCATAAAAACCTCCTTTAAATATTTATAACAACTAATAAGTGTATACCCTTTTTAAGTGTATTTGTCAATGGTAAAATTAAAAAAAGTAGATTTTTTTCACTTTTTAAATACAAAAACTTCGCAAAAAGGTCACAAAAATATAAATAATCATAAATTCATCTGATGTGATATAATAATAAATATTTAGAGAAGAGGTGAAGTCATGATGAAATTTAAAATTGCAGTAATAGGTCCTAAAAGTTCTGGGATAAGAGTAGAGAAAATCATCTCTGAAAAATATAAAAGTTTGATAGCGAAAGTTTACCCGGTAGAAAAGATACAGGATGCCTACAAAGTTATGGAACTGGCAGAGCAGGAGTGTCAGGGGTTTGTTTTTACCGGAATAGGTGTTTACCTGAGAATAAAGGAACAGCTTTCGATAATAAAGCCCCATGTATATATACCCTATCTATCCAGTAGCATAACCAAAGCCCTATGGGAGCTGAAACAAAAATTTCCAGAAAGAAAGAAAGTTACCATAGATACTATTCAGGAAGAAGATCTGAAGGATATTTTGGAGGAATTGAGCATAGATGACTTAGAGTTCCATGTGACTGAATATAACTCAGAAAAAACAGAAGAGGAGATCTTGAAATTCCATATGGATTTACACTCTCAATTTGAGAACCTGGTTTCTATAGCTGGGTTTTCATGGGTATATGAGGAGCTGGAAAAAAAAGGATGTCAGTGCATCAGATTATATGCAACTAATAGCACTATTCAGGATAAAATTAAAGAGCTTGAATATGAACTGAAGGTAAAAAATGAGAAAGAATCAAAAATATCCATACAGCTTTTGGAGATAGAGGGCAAAGAAAGAAATGAGAACTCTTACAGATGGCTGGAAATCAACTCTACAGTAGAGAGTTTAATTATTCCCTACCTCAAGGAGATCAAAGGAGCTATTTTTAATTCAGGATGGAATAGATTTACAATTTTTTCAACTTTGGGTGCTGTAAGTAACAATGAAAATATCTGTCTCCTGAAAAATATTTTAAGTGATTTGGAACGGAAAAATATAAAAGTATCTGTGGGGAATGGAATAGGGAAAAGTGCTTTAGAAAGTGAAATCAATGCCAAAAAAGCTCTTGAGATGGCTAAAAAGCATGAGGGAAACTGTATTTTTCAGATCAATAATGGAAAAGTAAACGGACCTATTTTAGATGAAAAAGAGTTAAACTACACTTTATATCTAGACGAGCGGGAGTTAAACAAAATCTCCCTATCTACCAATATATCCGTAATTCATCTGAAAAAAATAAAATCTGTCATGTCCAAAGAAAAAAAATTAGATTTCGACAGTGAAGAGCTGGCCTTTTATCTGAATGTGACAACTAGAAGCACTAACCGTATAATGAAAAAACTTATCGACTCCGGCTATGGAAAAGAGAAGGAAAATAATATCTACACCGGTTCTGGAAGGCCCAAAAAGAAAATAGAAATATCTTTTTAAAAAACAGAGAAATCTTTTGATTTCTCTGTTTTTTTAAAAATAATTGACAAATTATAAAATTTAATGTATCATAACAGTATATTTTTAATTAAAGACACAAAAAAGACGTGTCTTTTAAAACGGGAGGTAGTTATGAGTAATTTAGGACATATGTTCTATGCACAACATCCAATTTTAGTAGGAACTGCGATTTTAGGAATATCTATAGTTCTTCTTCAATCTGGATTAATCGTAAAAAAATCTATAAAAGCCGGAAAAGATCTGGGAATCTCTGAAGAGAATATCAAGAAAGGAATTAAAGTCAGTGCCATGGCAAGTATAGGTCCTGCACTGGGAGTAGTAGGAAGCTTATTGGCTCTTCTGGTTACAATGGGTTCTCCTGTTTCAGCTTTAATATTAAGTATGATTGGAAGTTCTAACTTTGAGGCAATGGCTGCAAACTTCGGAGCTAAAGCAATGAATTCAGAACTTTCGATAAATATGGCACCTGTTGTCTTTACCAATGCACTATGGGCAATGGCTTTAGGATCAATGGGATGGATTATTTTTGTTTTCTTTTTTGCCCACAAAATGGATAAGGTAAACGGTCTGCTTACAAACGGAAGAAAAGCACTTCTTCCAGCGGTAGGACTTGGAGCTATGCTGGGATCTTTTGCTTTTTTCAATGTGGGTAACCTTTTAAAAGTTACGTCAAACCCTGAAATTGCAGGAGCTGGAGTTTCTGGAATGGTTATAATGCTAATCTGTCTAAAAGTCGGAGAGAAAAATCTTCCTTGGCTTAAAGAATGGGCATTAACTTTTGCAATGTTCGGTGGAGCTCTTATAGGTACACTTTTAAAATAACGGAAAATAAAGGAGAAAAATATGAGTATATATAATAGATATATTGACGAAGTAACTAAAATAGGAAGAGGAACAATGGTCTTGGGACTTGTTGCTTCCCTTCTTCCAGCTCTAATAATGACTTTTTACTTTGGATTCAATCCAGGACTAGCTGCTATAATGGCAGGAGCTATCTCTCAGATGTCTGTCTCAGGAGCTTTTTATTTCAGTGAGCCTATAAGTTATTATCCTATCGTTGGGAGATCTGGACTTTATATGGGATTCCTTTCTGGAAACCTTGTGAACATGAGAATCCCTGCGGCAATCTCTTCTCAGGAGGCATCAGGTTATGTAGCAGGAACTGAAGAGGGGTCTATAATGGGAACAATAGGTATAGGAGTTTCCATCTGGGTGGGTGCATTTTTCCTTATACTTTCAGTAATTGCAGGACAGGCTCTTCTATCACAGCTGCCTCCATCATTTATGTCACTGCTTACTCTTATTATTCCAGCACTTTTCGGAGGAGTTTTTATGCAGTTTGCTATTAAATCTCCAAAAACTGCAATATTTGCACTGGCTATTTCATTTGCTATGACTAAGATAGTTAATTTTATTCCAGGAAAACCAGCTTTCTTGATTACTCTAGTATCAGTATTTTCAAGTATAATATTTGCTAAAAAATTAATGGAGAGAGAGCAGAAAAATGGATAAAAAAAGAATGGTTGATAACTTTTTAGAGATGGTAAAAATATATTCTCCATCTAAAAAAGAGGGGAAATATATAGAGTACCTGTCTGAAATTTTTCAGAATATGGGAATGGAAATTTATCTGGATAAGGGGTTTGAGAAATATGGTGGAGATGGAGCTACTATAATTGCCAAACTTCCTGGTTCTTTAGAAGGCAAAGGTATTACCCTTGCTGCACACACTGATGTTGTAGGTCCATGTGAGAATATAAATCCCATCCTTGATGGAAAAATAATAAAAACAGATGGAACCACAACTCTTGGTGCTGACGATAAAGCTGGAATTGCAGCAATTATCGAAACTATAAAAGTTATCAAAGAGAAAAATATAGCACACGAGGATATCTATGTAGTTCTGACACCTTGCGAAGAGATCGGAATGTTAGGAGCTAAAAATATAGACTGGAGCCTTATTCCAGCTCATCTGACTCCTGCTAAAAATATGATAGTTATTGACAACGGAGGAAGAGCCGGACTTGTGGCTCATACTGCACCTGGACGTTATGACTTCACAATAACTTTTACAGGAAAAAAAGCCCATGCTGGAATAGAGCCTGAAAAAGGAATAAATGCCATTCAGACAGCTTCTAAGGCCATCGCTAAAATGAAAATGGGAAGAATAGATAATCTGACTACTTCAAATTTGGGAACTATCTCAGCTGATTTTCCTAGTAATGTTGTAGCTGATTCATGTATCGCTACTGGAGAAGTAAGAGGTCATTCAGAAGAGATCATTTTAAATATATTAAAGGAATATGAAACTCAGTGTCAGAATGCTGTGGAAGAGATGGGAGGAAGCTACCAATTTGAAAAAATCTGTGCTTTTCCACCGTTAAAACCTACTGATGAATTGGCCTTCGCCAAGGAATTTTCTAAAGTTTATGAAAGCTTAGGAATAAGTTCAGAACTTCAAGTTATCGGTGGAGGATCTGACAGTAACATATTCGCCCAAAGAGGTTACAACTCTATAATTATAGGAGTTGGAATGTATGATGTACACACAGTTGATGAAACTCTAGATACTGACGAACTTGCAAAAACAACTGAGGCTCTGATTAAATATATATCTAAGGAGTACTAATGTTAAACAAAGAAGCGTTGAAAAAAAAAGTTATAGATGCAATAGATAAAAATCGGGAAAAAATCATATCTGTAGGAAAAAAAGTTTATGAAAACCCCGAGCTGGGATTTAAAGAGTTTAAAACAACAGAAACAGTGGCTAGTTTTCTCCAAGAACTGGGATTGAATGTAGAAAAAAATATAGCTGTTACCGGATGCAGAGCTGAAATTTCAGGAGCTGGGGAAGGTCCTAATATCGCAATTTTAGGAGAGTTGGATAGCGTTACTTGTACAGATCATAAGGATTGTGCTATAGACGGGGCAATTCATGCCTGTGGACACAATATACAGATTGCAGGAATGCTAGGAGCTGCTCTGGGGTTGGCAGAGAGCAATGTTATGGAAAACTTGATAGGAAAGGTTACAATTATGGCCACTCCTGCAGAAGAATTTATAGAGTTGGGATTTAGAAACGCTTTAAGAGAATCTGGAAAATTAAAATATTTTGGTGGAAAACAGGAGCTCATCTACAAAGGTTACTTTGATAATGTAGATATTGCCATGATGTTCCACTCTCAGGACCTGGGAGAAAAAAAAGCCATATTGGGTCCTCTAAGTAATGGATTTATTGGTAAAGAAATCAAATTTATAGGAAAAGAGTCCCATGCAGGTGCTGCCCCTCATGAGGGGATAAATGCCTTGAGTGCAGCTACTCTTTCTCTCAATAATATCCATGCTCAAAGAGAAACTTTCAAAGACAGTGACAGAGTGAGGGTTCATCCAATTATCACCCATGGAGGAAACATTGTAAACTCTGTTCCTCATGATGTGAAAATGGAATCCTATGTAAGAGCTCGGACTATCCAAGGGCTCCTAGATGCTGATAGAAAAGTGAACCGTTCTATTCAGGCCGGAGCTCTGGCTATGGGAGCCAATGTAGAAATAAAATCTATTCCAGGATATCTCCCACTATTAAAAAATAACTCTTTAGACAATATTTTCAGAGAAAATTTTAATGAGTTAGGTATCGGAAATGATGAGATAATTGAGGGCTCTGACTTCACAGGATCCTTTGATTTTGGAGATGTATCCCATTTAATACCATCTATCCATCCCATGATAGGAGGAATCAGTGGAAAGCTTCACACTAGAGAGTTCGACATTGTGGACGAGGAGCTGGCTTATATTATTCCAGCAAAAGTTATGGCATTGTCAGTCATTGATCTCCTTGCAGAGAAAGCTGAAACTGCAAAAAAAATTATAGATGAATTCACACCTCAGATGTCTAAAGAAGAGTATCTAAAATTTTTAGAAGAGAGGGACAAAATAGAGTTTCATCAGAACTTTTAATATCTTGAA